>CAZTWS010000019.1:0-51749 GCA_964618225.1 uncultured Planctomycetaceae bacterium | reverse complement strand
TCCCAATTCCCCGCCGACTTCATCAGCGAAGCCATCGACCAAACCCGCGGCTGGTTCTACAGCCAACTCGCCATCAGCACGATGCTGTTCGGGGAGGAGCGAGGAACGAGCAGCGAGGGGCGAGTATCCTCAGAAGCTCACTCCTCGCCCCTCGTTCCTCACTCCTACCCGCATCCCTTCCGCAACTGCATCGTCCTCGGCCTCATGCTCGGCGAAGACGGGCAGAAGATGAGTAAGAGCAAGCGCAATTACCTACCACCCAGCGAGATATTCAACAAGTACGGTGCCGATGCGCTCCGTTGGTACTTCTTCGCCAACCAACCGCCGTGGACCACGATCCGCTACAGCGAACAAGCGATCAAAGACAGCATCCCCGAGTTCCTGCTGCGCCTGTGGAACTGCTACAGCTTCTTCGTCATCTATGCGAATATCGACGAGTTTGATCCGCGAGAGCAGCGAGGAGCGAGGAGCGAGGAGCGAGGAAAACGCTCACAAAAACTCAACTCACAACAAGACAGTAATGAAAGTTCTGTTCATTCCCCTCCCCTCGGCGGGGAGGGGTTAGGGGAGGGGGGAGTCACCACGAACAAACTCACCACTTCCAACGACACGCACAGTCCCACCTCTTACTCCTCGCTCCCCGCTCCCCGCCCCTTGCCCGAGCGCAGCGAGCTCGACCGCTGGATTCTTAGCGAACTCAACCGCACGTGTGCCGCGGTCGTCGAGCGGATGGATGTTTACGACAACTACGGCGCGGCTCAGCACATCACGGCCTTCGTCGATGCGCTCTCGAACTGGTACGTCCGTCGCAGCCGCGACCGCTTCTGGGCCGCCGACAAACGCGACCCCGCCAAGCTCGATGCCTATTGGACGCTGTACGAATGCCTGCTGACGACCGCAAAGCTAGTCGCCCCATTCGTCCCGTTCCTCGCCGAAACGCTGTGGCAGAATTTGTCGCGAGGAGCGAGGAGCGAGGAGCAAGGAGCGAGTGATAGTCTCCGCAGCGTTCATTTGGAAGATTATCCCACCGGCGATGCGTCGATCATCGACGAAGCGCTGTCCGCACGTATGAGCCTTGTGCGGCTGATTTCCTCGCTCGGTCGCAACGCCCGCACGAGCGCCGCGCTGAAAGTGCGTCAGCCACTGGAAAAAGTGGAAGTGATTCTTGCCGACACCACGCACCAGGGGTGGCTCGAAGCACATGCCGATGTGATCAAGGAAGAACTCAACGTCAAGAAACTTGAGTTCTGCGATGATCCGACACTCTATGTGGAGCACGAAGTCAATCCAAACTTCAAACTACTCGGCCCCAAACTCGGCAAACTGATGCCGAAAGTCAAAGCTTGGCTCGGCAAGCAGAGCGGTGCGGAGCTGCTGGCCAACATCCGCGACAACGGCCTGATCGACCTTGAGATTGAGGGCGAAAAACTTGCGCTCACACGCGAGGAGGTCGAAGTCCGCATCAAGCCGAGGCCAGGCTGGACCTCAGCGAACGATCGCGGTGTTGTGGTCGTTTTGTCGACCGAATTAACGCCGGAACTCATTGAAGAAGGAATCGCCAACGACGTCGTGCGACTGATCCAGGATCGCCGCAAGGATAGTGGCTGCGAGTACACGGATCGCATCGAAATCGGAATTGTGACGCAATCCTCCGAGCTTCGGCGCGCCGTCGAGCGATTCCGCGACCATATTATGGCCGAAACTCTTGCCGAACAATTGATCTTCGAGCCGTTGCCAAGTGCCGAAGGCAGCGACGCAAAGGTGGGAGAGGCGAGGCTCACTTTGTTGGTGAAGATTGTTGGCCGAAAATAAGGGGCGGAACCACGATGCCACTCATATCTACCGAACCGACGCCGGACGAATTGCCAGACTTGATGCTGGCTGGCACGTGTTCGTTCGCCGACTATTTCGCGAACGACCAGATGGGATTGTTTGGCCAGACATGGGAGCGGCTTATGCATCACATGCACGAAGTTCCGAACCGCGTCAATGCGCAGCGGAACTTCGGAATGTCGATGTATCCACCCGAGTTTCCGCAAGACCACCGTTGGTACTATTGCGCGTGCGTTGAAGTCGCGAGCTTAGCGACGCGGCTGCCTTCGAACATGCTGTGCCGGTTCGTTCCCGCCGCCAAATACCTGAAGTTTTCGGTTCGCGGGCCGGTAACCGATATCGCGCCGGCGTTTCGCTACGTTTACGAAGAGTGGTTGCCGAAGGCGAACGTGACAATCGCCGGTACGTACGACCTGGAACTTTACGATGTGGAATTCAAGGACCCGTGTGATCCCGAATCGGTGTCGCACATCCTGCTTCCATTGGCTTAGGCGCTAAGTGAGCGACACGACCATGTCTGACCAGAAAATGTCGCTTGCCGTGCTCATCTCCGGCAGCGGCCGCACGCTGAAGAATTTCATCGAGTTTGCCGAGCATGGTGAACTGCCGATCGATATTCGCATCGTCGTATCGAGCACCGAGAAGGCCTCCGGCTTGCAGTTCGCCAAGGACGCGGGCATTCCCACGGTCGTAGTTTCTCGCGGCGATTTCCCCAGGGGCACGGCGGGCGACAAAGCCTATGGTGATGCCGTGTTCGCCCAATGCCGCGAAGCCGAAGTCGATTACGTGGCGATGGCCGGCTTCCTCAAGCTGGCCCCCGTGCCCGACGATTTCGCAGGCCGCGTGGTGAACATTCATCCGTCGCTCATTCCCTCCTTCTGCGGCCACGGCATGTATGGCGACCGCGTGCACCAGGCCGTGATCGACGCTGGCGTGAGAGTCACCGGCGTCACGGTCCATTTCGTAGACAACGAATACGATGCTGGCCCGATCATCTGGCAGCAGCCCACCCCCGTGTTCGAAGACGACACGGCCGATACGCTTGGCAAACGCGTGTTCGAGCTCGAAAAAGAAGCCTACCCGCACGTATTGAAGCTACTCGCCACCGGCCGAGTGCAACTCGACGGCCGACGCGTTACGATCGCAAAACCCAAACGCGGCGAACGCAATAAGTCGAAAGCCGTTCCTATGGATTAACTGAAGGAATTAACCACAGAGACACGGAGGACACGGAGACTGGAAAGGAGTTTTTGAACCACTAAGGCACTAAGGTTTGCTACCAAGCTGATTTTTCTTGGATAGAACAACTAGAACCGGTTTCAAAACGATTGTAGCTAGCCTCTTTGAGGCCGGCTTTATCGGAAAACACCGGGGTCACAGACCCCAGCTACAGGTTTTGAAACTAATTCTAGTCATCAAAATTCTAAGATTTGTAGATTCTGGATTGCTTTTGTTCCTTCGTGTCTTTGTGCCTTCGTGGTTAAATAGCTGCTCCTAAAAAACTCCGTGCCCTCTGTGTCTCTGTGGTTAATAAAAACCAAATTCGAAAGTTAGCATGAGCGATATTCAAGAACTCAAGGAAGCCATCTGCGAGATTGGCGATCGGATTTACAAGCGTGGCTTCGCCGCCGCGAATGATGGCAACATCACCGTGCGTATCAGTGAGAAAGAAGTTCTTTGCACGCCCACGATGCACTGTAAGGGCTTCCTCAAGCCCGAGGATATTTGCGTCGTCGATATGGAGGGCAACCAGATCGGCGGCACGAAGAAGCGCTCGAGCGAGGCGTTGCTGCACTTGCAGATCATGAAAGTGCGGCCCGATGTGAAGAGCGTCGTCCACTGCCATCCGCCACATGCCACGGCGTTCGGCGTCGCCCGTGAACCGGTTCCGCAGGCCGTGTTGCCCGAGGTCGAAGTGTTCCTCGGTGAAGTGCCGATCGCGCCGTACGAAACGCCCGGTGGCCAGAAGTTCGCGGAAACCATTTTGCCATTCGTGAAGCAAACGAATGTCATCATCCTCGCGAACCATGGCACGGTGAGCTTCGGCGAATCGGTCGAGCGCGCCTACTGGTGGACCGAGGTGCTCGACGCCTATTGCCGAATCCTCATCCTGGCGCGCCAACTTGGGCCGATTAGTTATCTCTCGCGCGAGAAAACGCAGGAGCTAATCGACCTCAAGCAGAAATGGGGATTCACCGACCCACGTCTCGAGCCGGACTTCAAGGGAGACATCCGCGACAATGCGATCTTCCGCCACACCTGGGAAGCCTGCGGCGTATCGCCACGAGCATTCGCACCACCGTCGGAAGCCGGCGCATAGCATGGCGAGATAACTTTAAGGTTGGGTGGCATGCCTTCGCGGCACAGCCGAGTAAGCATGCACTGTGTCCATGCTCACGTCGCTAGCGCGACGAGAGCATGCCACCCAACGAAGTGTTTTCGACGCACGAACCTGAAAATCACTCTAATCAACGCCATCAAGCATACATCGAATTGCATCGCGAATTGTCGCCGGATCGTCGGTGACCAATAGAAATCGCTTTTGCGGCGAAGTGTCGCCCGAGAGCAGTTCGATCGACGACTTGGGCAGACTCAGGGCATCGCTGAGGATGCCGATGATAGCCGCGTTCGCCTTGCCCTTTTCGGGCGCGGCGGTCACGGCAACTCGCAATGCACCGTTGCGGACACCAAGGATGCCATTGCGACGAGCACCGGCCGACGCCTTCACCGGCAGAATGATGCCGTGCGAATGCGTTTGTAGATCGAGCATGGAATCGGCCGACGCCATGGCTTATTCGCCCGCACTCAGGTAAATGACTCGCCAAAGAACCACCATCGACATCGCGTTGAAGAGCGCGTGCGCGATGATGCAAGGAATAATTCGGTGCGTCTTCTGGTAGCAATAGCCGAGCGCCAGAGCGAGCACGAACAGCGGCACAGGCTCCGGGCCGTAGCCATAATGCGCCGCGGCGAAGAGCAGCGAACTAATGAGAATCGGCGTCCAACCGTAAGGAAGACCGGCAATGCCTGTTCTCGGCGGTTCGGCGGCAACGGGCACCAGTTCGACATCGCTGGTTTCTGAGTCGGCAGCCGCATCGTCGTAAATACCAAACTGCGAAGCGGCGTCAGCAGCCGGTTCGGTTAGTTGATTGTTCATGGGTTGCCGCCAACCAAGGTAACGGTCTTCCCATTTTTCGAGCCAGCCTTGCAGCAATAACCGAAAGGTAATTTCCTCGCCGATAGGAGCAATAACGACGGCCATGAAGGTTGCCAAAGCTAGAACCACGATTTCCGGATCGCGTTGTGTCAGCATTTCGACAAGCGGATGCTTGGTAAGCTCGTTCGATGTATCCAGCGCGAAGTTCATCGCGATTTGTACGGCGGAAACCGGCAGCCTTGCGAGTAAGCAAACCAAAATGCCAAGGGTTATATCGCGAGCGAGTGCCGCGGGGCGAAGAGACGGTACGCCAAGGTCGCCACGATTTGCGTCGGTCAACTGCGCCATGATGAATAGCAGCGCGGGCCCGCACAGTTGCATGAACATCGAGGCAATGAGCCCCGCGGTGACTTGCGTGGTCGTCGGTGCGGCCTGTGCTTGTGCGGGTTCTTGGTCGGCCGCAAGTGCCGTCAAGATGGCGATGGCGGTAAAGGCCACGGCCAGCATGGCACCGGCGGCACCCCAAGGAACCGGGCGACGCGGCTGGTAGGGCAAGAGTTGCCCCTGACGTCGCCAATAGGGGATCACAATAAACCACGGAGCAATGCTCGCGATGAATTGGAGTCCGACGATGGAAATAATCCAAGGATCTTGTGCAATCCGCTCCGTCATGGGCAGGTCGAGTCCTTGAGCTAAATCCGCGGGGAAGTTATTTCGACTTTAGTAAAGAGAGGGCACGCTGGACGTATACCCAACCAGAGTAAACGGTTAGCACGATCGCGCCCCAAACGACCAGTCGCAACAGCCAGGTGGAAAGTGTGGATGGCGTTTCGGCCCAGGCAAGGGTGTTGGTATTGAAATCGTAATACCAGAGCCGCCATAAGCTGAGCGCCACAGCAGCGCATTGCAGGACCATTTTCCATTTGCCCGACCATTTGGCGGAGAAATCGGTGCCGTGTTCTTCGAAGAAGCCCCGCAGGGCGGTGACCAGCATTTCGCGGGCGAGCACGAGAACGGCCATCCACCCCCAGATTTCCGAAGCGGAGCTATCCAGACCCGATTCGCTGAAGACAGGCGGCACCGCGGCCAGGAAAGTGAACGCGCCGCAGATGATGATTTTGTCCGCGAACGGGTCGAGGATTCGGCCTAGCTTCGTGACCTGGCCATACTTGCGTGCCCAGTAGCCGTCGACCCAATCGGTGCCGGCGGCAATCACGAATAGCACGAGCGAAGTGAGATACCAATCGATCGAAAGGAATACAAAGCAAACGACGGACAAGATGAGTCGAGACGTCGTGAGGATATTCGGTACGTTCCAAATCATAGCACGGCTCGAGGCGGGGTTTACCGGCCCGGGGGCGGGGGAAGTCAGGTCATCCATAAAGATTCCCGAAACCAGAGGGGTTAACGAGGCTCACCGATTGCCACGGCAACAAGGTCGTACTCGTTCGTGGCGACCACTTCGCAAGGCACGATGGAGCCAACCGGCAGTTGCTCGCCCGTGACGTAGACAACGCCGTCGACATCCGGTGCATCGGCGTAGGAACGGCCAATCCACGCATTGTTTTCACCCGGCACGGCCGAGTCAACAATCACATCCAACTGCCGGCCAACTTGTGCCGCATTCCAATCGAACGCCACTTCTTGCTGCACGGCCATGAGTTGGTCGCGGCGCTCGTTCATCACTTCTTCGCTGATCTGATCGGGAAGCTTGGCCGCGGGTGTATCGGGCTCGAACGAATAAGTGAATACGCCCATGCGTTCGAAGCGTTGCTCGCCAACGAAATCGACCAGCTCCGTGAAATCCGAATCGGTTTCGCCTGGGAAGCCGGTGATAAAAGTGGTCCGCATCACCAAGTTGGGAATGCGCTCGCGAAGCTTGTTGACCAAGGCGATCGTATCGGTGCGGTTCACGCGGCGCTGCATCCGCTTCAGCATGCGGTCGTTAATATGCTGCAACGGCATATCAATGTACGGAACGATCCGCTTGGCCGACGCGATGGTATCGATCAGATCGTCGCTCACGTACATCGGGTAGAAGTACATGAGTCGAATCCATTCGAGGCCTTCGACTTTGTCTAGTTCGCGAAGGAGCTCGGCCAAGCGCGGTTCGCCATAGAGGTCGATGCCGTAGTAAGTGGTGTCCTGGGCGACGATCACCAGCTCACGCACGCCGTCGGCCACGAGTTCACGTGCTTCGGCAATCACCTCTTCCATGGGTTTGGTGTAGTGCTTGCCTCGCATCTTGGGGATCGCGCAGAACGTACACAGCCGATCGCAACCCTCGGAGATTTTGAGAAACGCGAAGTGACGGGGCGTGATCCGCATGCGCGATGTATCGGGCAGCGGATGGATCGGAGCGGGACGGAAAACGGTGCGCTGTTCGTTGAGGCCGCCAAGGAGTCGGTCGGCAACTTTGGTGACTTCCTCGCGGCCAAAAACACCGACGAGGTGGTCGATGCCCGGGCGCTCGGTGAGCAGGGCATCTTTCTGACGTTCCGCAAGGCAGCCCGAGACGATGACGCCGCGCAGTTCGCCGCGTTTTTTGAGATCGAGCATTTCGTCGATGGCGGCGAACGATTCCTGTCGGGCCGCTTCGATGAAGCCGCAGGTGTTGACGACCGCGAAGTCGGCGTCGCGAGGATCGTTTACGAGTTCGTAGCCGTCGAGTCGCAGCATGCCGAGCATGCGTTCGCTATCGACTAGATTTTTGGGACATCCCAGGCTAACGAAGGCGTATCGACCTTTGGTTTTGCCGCGCTCAAGTTGATTGGTGAAGGTGTCTGGCACGGCGTATCGGGGGTGAGGAAGTATTAGGGGAACTTAGAGCAGCTTGATGCCCCCAGAGATAGTGGGGATTCAGCCGGTAAACTACTAATTCTAGCGGCTGGCATGGAGATGGCCAATTGGCTGTAAAAAACTGTTGTTTTTCGTAGGGGAATATATACACTTGTATATTGTGTCGAGGCCGTTCCACCACAGGGAGAGAGCGATGCTTAGTGAGATACCCGAAGAAGAATTTGCCGCAGCCGTGGAGGCTTGCGTAGCCGAGGTGCTTTGGGAGGCGGACATGCGCGAGCCCCCAGTCGATGCCCGTGAGGTGGCCGATGCCTTGGGGCTTGTCGTGGTGAGAGACATGTCTTTGCCATGCCGTGGGGAATTTGTGCGGCTAGCGGAACAACGCGGGGGGCAGGGGACGATCGTTGTCGGGCAGTCGCACCGGCCGGAGCAAGATCAGTGGACGATTGCCCATGAGATCGGCGAGAGCCTTGCTTACCGTGTGTTCGAGCGATTGGGAGTGTCGTTCCGTGAGGCGCTCGCCACGTCGCGCGAGTTGGTGGCAAACCGATTTGCGAACAGCCTGTTACTGCCACGACGATGGTTCGACACCCGCGGCTTTGAGTGCAATTGGGATTTGTTGATGCTCAAAGATCGATTCGCAACGGCCAGCCATGAGCTCATCGCGCGACGGATGCTCGACATGCGGCCGCCGGTAGTGATTACGGTTTTTGACAACGGTCGAATGACCTGGCGGAAAAGCAACATGACGGCTCGAGCGCCCGGTTTGCAGCCAGAAGAGTATGCGGCCTGGCGCGAATGTTACGAATCGGGCTGTGCCACGGAAGCAACGGTAGATGCGGAGACTGGGCTTGAAGGTGTGCGCTGCTGGGCCGTGCATGAACCCGGGTGGAAACGCGAGATTATGCGCGGCGAGATCGCGGAGGTATTCTGAAGGATGTTGGCCGTGAAAAGGTACAAGAGGCGCAAAAATGATTGAATACTTTGTAGCTTTGTAGCAACGTGTTAAGAAAACTTTTTTGGAACACTAATCTTCGCTAATGATCGCTTATTTTTGGTTTGGATTAGTGGAGATTAGTTTAGTGATGATAAGTATTCCGAAAATAACTCGCTTTCAATGAGCCATGAAGCAGGGGTTATGCGGCGCGGGTGTTGTTTGTTGCTGATGTTCGTGTGCGGCGAATTTGATCGATGATTGTTGCGGTTAGCTCGTCGTTGTGCCAGGGTTTGCCAATGACTTGTGCGACTCCCACTTGCATCGCGGCGGTCACGCGGTCGCTACGAGGGAAATCGAGGAGAGCGATGATGGGAGCGTTTTGGCGCGCTGAGGAGCGGCAAAACATTGCCAAGTCGTGCAGCTCTTGGTCGGATAGTTGTCCGCCATCCCATAGGCCAGCCACGATGCCTCGGAGTTGCGAATGTATGTTGGTCGGTGAGTTCAAGAGCGCGCTGAATCCGGCGGTAGTGCAAATGTCGGCCAGCGTTTCGCCTACTTCATAGCGAGGGGCGCGTATCGCGATGGGGCCACGCTCGTCGCGGGCGCTCACGATGGAAGTTGCTTGCCCGTTAGGGAGGCGGTAGACGTCGGTAGCGGGGCGGGACCACGCGGGACATCGGCCGAGGGATCGAGCATGAAGCTGTAAGCGCCACCATGCTGCGAATTCGTACCAGTAGAGCCGTAGAGCGTTGGGTAAAGGGCGGCTTGTGCGCGCTTCTCCTTCGCACCAGGTACCCAGCAGCGATACAACGCCAGCCAGAGGCCAACGGCGACGCCAAGTGTTCAGGTCATCGATTTTAATTTGTCCTGGGCGTGACTGGGCTACCAGGATGATTTCGGGGGAGGTTGCAGCATCGTGATTGGTAGGGAAGTTGGAGACGGTGGCTGTTGATCGCAGCAGCGCCATTGTGGCTGCAAAATCAGCGTGGTTTGCATCGCCTGCGACGAACACGTGGGGGCAGTGCTGCATAGTGAAATTGCTCATGCGTCAGGAGTTCATGCTACGAACGGCCCACTCGCGGTCTTCCACCAGTTGATGGAGCGCCTTGGCATCTGGGGCGTCACGCAGTGCGCGTAGGAATTCCGCGTCGGTCAGCATGCGACTAAGACGGGCGAGAATACGCAGATGTTCGTTGTCGCTGGTAGAGCAGATCAGGAAAAAAATATCGGTGAGGTTACCGCTACCACCGAAGGGGATACCCGTGTTCGAGATGCCGAGTCCAATCACGGCCTCGGCCAAGATGGTGGGCATGGGGCGGCGTGGATGGAGCAGGGCAACACCGTTATCGAGTGCCGTGGTGTGCATGTCTTCGCGAGCGCGCACAGCCTCGGCCATCGCCTCGGGGTCCCAGAGCAGGTGCGTTTCGGCAGCTAGCTCGGTCATTTTTGTAATGATGCTCGTGCGCGTGCGGGCGTTTAACGGCGTTTCGACCGCTTCGAGTTTTAGCAGCTCGCTAATGGAAATGTCTTCATCGGCGGATTTTGACGCGCGCATTAGAGCACCTTCCATGGTCGCCAAGGCGTCGTCGTCGTCCGATGTGCCCATGCGTTCTTCGAGCCAGTGGTGAATTTCGGCGGCAGAGAATCGCCATTCGCCGCCGACACGTCGGGCGGGCAGCTTGCCACGTTCCGCCATTTTGACAATGGCTTGGGGCATCATGTGCAGGTATGCCGCGAGGCGGTCGATATCGAAATCTTCTTGGGCCATGCAAGCATTGTATCAGGCCGCGGGTAGCTTTTTTGAGGGCGGTTTGGATTGCCGCGAAGAGGCACAAAAGGCACGAAAAAATGTTGCTGGCCCTAGCCACCCACTTTTTGTTGCTTTGCCGCGAGCGGCTTGAGGGGAGTGGGGTGATGGGGAGATAGCATCGTCATCAAAGGCTTTAGAATGTGGGGAGATACTCGCCTTGACGAGGTGTGGGGTTTTTAAGAATATCCGCCTGCTCCAGTGACGACGCAGGTTCCCGCACCTGAGGTTACTGGGCAAATCGCTATTCCCAGACGTGACAGCCACGTTGTAGGCAAGGAGGCCTCACGTGATGCAATTGTCGACTAATGCCGCCGGCGTATCGCTTCGCGCCCTCTTAGCTGAGGATTTGCGTGGCGCGAGTGTACCCAATGTCCGTGCGACAAGCTGCACCGCCGATTGGCGGCAGCTTCGACCAGGAGATGTTTTTGTCGCCATCGCCGATGCCGATGACGACGGCCACGATCATGCGACCGAAGCCGCCCAGCGCGGTGCCTCGGCATTGATCTGTGAGCGGCAGCTCCCCGTATTCAACGTGCCGCAACTGGTAGTGTCCGACAGCCGAAAGGCTTACGGGCGACTCTGCCAGGCGCTGGTCGGCAACCCCTCGAAGCAGTTGAAAGTGATCGGCGTGACCGGCACGCACGGCAAGACGACCGTGTCGCGGCTGTTGTCGTCCATTTGTCGCACGGCTGGAGCAACGACCGGCACGCTCGATTCGTTCGGATACTACGACGGTTACGAAGATCAGTTGCCTGTGAGCAGCACGATGTCGGCACCGAACTTGGCGTTGTCGCTCGCTCAAATGACGGCTGCCGGTGCTTCGCACGCGGTGGTTGAAGTATCGAGCCAGGCTTTAAGCCAACAAGTATTTGCCGGTGTACGACTCGATGCGGTGTGCATGACTCATATTGCCCGCCGTCATCTTGCTTGGCATGGATCGCTGGAGAACCACCGCAAGGCGATTCGTCAGGTGTTCGATTACGTGCATGTTGATGGCGTGGCGGCGTTGAATGCCGATGACCCGGCCTCGGTCGCGGTGCTGAGCGAATTGAATCACCCGGCCCTCACGTTCGGCATGCGGCTGCCAGCGGAGATTACGGCCGAGGTGGTTGAGCAGCATATCAACGAACAGATTTTCATTCTGTCGGCTGGCGACGATTCGATTGGCGTGCGAACGTCGATCATTGGCGACCATCATATTTATAACTGCCTGGCTGCCGCGACGACGGCACTGGCTTACGGGATCAGCTTGCCGGAGATCGCGCGGGGACTGGAAGCCGTGGATCGTTTGCCGGGGCGCATGGAACGAGTGATGTGCGGGCAGGATTACGCCGTGCTCGTGGATGCGGCGGATTCTCCGGAGTCGCTCCGCATGTGTCTGCGTGCGGCTCGTACGCAGGCGGCTGGCCGAGTGATTTGCGTTTACGGCTCGCACGATGAATACGATTTGACCGAGTACCCGGCGACTGGCCGAGTGATCGGTGCGATGACGGACATGGCGGTCGTGACGCACGGTTATCCGACCGACGGCATGCATCGCCCGTGCATGGAACTGCGAGCCGGCTTTGCTGATCCGCGAAAAGCACATGTAACCGTGGATCGGACGGCTGCGATTTCGACGGCGTTAGAGACAGCCCAGGCGGGCGATGTAGTGGTGATTGCCGGAATGGGCGATCGGGCACACACGCCGGGCGATGTGGATGGCGAGCTTTTCAACGATTGCGAAATCGTGCGGCATTTGTTGCGTCGTCGACGCAACTCGATGTCGCAACAACGGATGGTTGCTTAAGCGTCAAGCCGGGGCACGGAAGTGTGCTCTTGGTAAAACGCTTAGATCATTGCAAGGCCGGCCTCACAGAGGCCAGCTACAGTGGATTTGAAAGCGACCAATTAACTTTTCAGGAATACATTGAACTACGCTGAGGTCTCATCGTAGGCCGCGCGGAATTGCGGGATTTCGCGCGACCACCCTCCCTGGGTTGGAGCAAAACGCTCGCTATGCAATGCGGTTTCTGGGTCAACCGCGCGTGGCGAGCGCTTCACGATGAGACTTACGTCTGAGCACCGGGGCGGCGCAAGCCGCCGCTCTGGTGTCTCAGCGGATTTGAGGGGGGCGAGAAGGCTTAAGGTATAAGTAGTAAGTCGTAAGTGGCAAACGCTACCTATAAGCCGGTTCGGTTCGTCGATTTTGGCAGTAAAGAGTTTTCGCAGCGCGCATTGGCGTGTGGTGGAAGCACTTACGACTTAAGCCTAACGCCTTACGCCTATTTTGCCATGGCGCGTGGACCTCACATCGTGTTTGCGGGCGGCGGAACGCCGGGTAATTTGTATCCGGGGCTTGCCGTGGCTGCTCATGTGGCGGAACGTATTCCCGACGCGACAATCACGTTTATTGGCAGTGGGCGGCCTCAAGAGCGTCACCCGGTAAGTGCCGCGGGATTCGGGTACGCGCATCTGCCTTCGCGCGGCGCGCCTGAGAGTGCATTGAACGCGGTGCGTTTCGTGACCGATAACGTGGCCGGTTATTGGGCGTGCCGTTGGTATTTCCGCGAGAGGGATGTTTCGCTCGTGGTGGGGTTGGGCGGTGCAGCTAGCGCTGCTGCCGTGCGAGCCGGTATCTCGCGAGGTGTACCGACGGTGATGCTGGAGCAAAATGCTTCGCCGGGGCGAGTAACGCGTTGGCTGGCCAGTAGCGCGACGGCTGTTTGCGTTGGCTTCTACGAAACGTGTGCCGAGTTGCCTTCGTCGGCACCGGTGATTGTTACGGGGAACCCGGCCCGGCCCGCTTTTGAGAGGCTCCACCGACAGCGAGAGTCGTGGCTTTCTGGCTTCTGCACGCTCAACGATAAGCATGATGTGCCGATCTTTGCCGATCATGGCCGCATCGCGGCCGATTGCGAACAGGATGATGGAGCAGTGTGCGAGCAGCGGCTTATTGTGATTGGCGGTGCTGGGGGCGCGCAATCGATCAACGAAAGCATGCCGACGGCGCTAGCACGGCTTCGCGACCAGCTTACAGGTTGGCAGATCGTTCATCAATCGGGCGAAGGGCAGTTGCAGGAGACCGAGGCTCGTTATCGCGAGGCGGGAGTCGATGCACTGGTCGTGGCATTCATTGATGAAATGGCCCCCGTGATGTTCGATTCGGATTTGGCAGTTTGCCGATCGGGCGGAGCAACGCTTGCCGAATTGTCGTTGGCAGGTTTGCCGGCGGTACTCGTGCCGTATCCGCCGGTGAAGGATGCTCACATGCCCAATGCCGAGCTATTTGCTGATGCGGGCGCGGTGACAGTGGTTGATGAGACAGAGCTTGGCGGCACATTGGTCGATGAGCTTGTCGTTCATCTCAGGCCATTGTTGGTCGAACGAAAACTTCGGCAACAGATGGCCGCGAAAATGCGGTCGATGGCACGTCCCCAAGCGGCGGCGAATGTGACCGAAGTGATCTGCGAAGCCATCTGTAGTGCGCGTTCTCGTGCCGCGGCCTAGCATTGAATATCGGGATTGCCATGCTTCTGCGCTAGGCATCCGGCAGAGCGCCGGTTATGCTCATGGGCGATGCAAACTTCACCAGAAGCGAATTCGAATGTTTCAGCCGGCAGTAGCGGGGAACCCCAGCGATTGCTGCGAACCATGGGGTTGTTCTCGCTGGTCGTTTACGGCGTGGGCGACATGGTGGGGTCGGGGATCTATGCCACGGTCGGCAAAGCGGCGGGCTCGATGGGCAACGCCGTGTGGCTGGCGTTTGTGGTGTCGATGAGTGCCGCCTTGTTCACCGGCTTATCGTATGCGTCGATCGCATCGCGATACCCGCGGGCGGCAGGCGCGGCGTATGTAACTCAACGGGCATTTCGGTTCCCGTTCTTGTCGTACTTGATTGGCCTTACCGTGACGGCTTCGGGTCTCACCTCGATGGCCACGCAAACCAATGCGTTTACTGAAACGCTGCAGCACTTGGTCAATGCGCCTTGGTCGTTGATCGCATTAGGTTTTCTGGCTGCAATGACGTTTGTGAATTTCTGGGGCATCCGCGAATCGATGTGGACAAACCTGTTATGCACCGTGGTGGAGGTGGGCGGTTTGTTGTTTATCATCGCGATCGGGCTTCGCTATTGGGGGAGTGTCGATTATTTGCAATCGAGCCAGGCAACTTTCGATGCCGAGGGTGCCATGATCGACAATGGGCTAAGCTTGCCGCTAGTTCTTGGCGGCGCGGTGTTGACGTTTTTCTCTTTCGTGGGCTTCGAAGACATGCTCAATGTTTCCGAGGAAGTGAAGGAGCCGCACCGCACGATGCCTTGGGGGATTGTGATCGCACTATTGATCGTTACAGTTCTTTACATCGGAATTTCAATCACTGTAGTATCTGTTGTCGACTATCGTGAATTCATGGCAGAGAATTCACCAGCGCCGCTCTCGATGATCGCCAACAGGGCTGCGCCTTGGTTGCCAGCACGCACTTTCGATTTCATCACGATGTTCGCCGTGGCGAACTCGATGCTCATTAATTACATCATGGGCTCGCGGTTATTGTACGGTATGTCGCGTCATGGCTTGCTACCGGCCGTGTTGGGGCGAGTCCACCCCAAGCGCCGCACGCCGCATATCGCTATTCTTGTGCTGCTTGGGCTGATCGTGGTGCTCGCCTTGGTGGGTAATATTTCGGAGCTCGCTTCGGCGACTGCTCTGTTGCTTCTGTTTTCATTCGCGGTTACGAATGCTTCGCTCATTGTATTGAAGCTTCGCCCCGAAGAACCGAGTGGCAGTTTTGAAGTTCCGATCTTTGTGCCGTTGATTGGTGTGTTGATTAATTTAACGCTGATTGTCGCTCGGGTGTTCTATGATCCGAGCTTCAGCACGAGAGCGCCCTACATTGCCGGCGGGATTATTGCCGCAATCTGTGTGCTGTTCTTTATCGTGCGGCCAAGTGAGATCACCGAAGATTCTCTGGCGGCAGTAGAAGAGTCGGCGTAGAGATTTGGCACCGTTAGCTCCGAAGCGTCTATCACGCATCGTCGCCGGCGCGGATTTGGGTATAGCTTTCGTAGCGGCGGGCGTCGATCCAGCCGTCGGCCACTGCGTCTTTCACGGCACAATTGTCTTCATGCGTGTGGGTGCAGTCGGGAAAGCGGCATCGGCTCACGTACGGACGCAGTTCGCGAAAGTAGCCTGAGACTTCCTCGGCGATAACATCCCACAATTGAAACTGGCGTATGCCTGGCGTGTCTACGACATAGCCGCCGAAGGAAAGTGGGATGAGCTCCGCGGTGGTTGTGGTGTGGCGGCCTTTTTGCGAGTCGCTGCTTACGGTTTGCACTCGTAGCTCCAAACCAGGCTCGATGGTGTTGAGCAGCGACGACTTGCCGACGCCGCTTTGGCCGCTGACGACACTCTCTGCGCCGCGTAACCGTTCTCGCAATCGATTGATGCCGAAGCCCGTGGTGGCCGAGAGCATGTGAACTTCGTAACCGAGCTGGGCGTACACGCCGACGAGCGGCATCATATCGGCCGGTTCGATGAGATCGATTTTATTGATGCAAATGATTGGCCGAATGCCGCCGCGCTCGGCGGTAACGAGCAGGCGGTCGATGAGATTCGGCTTGATGCGAGGCTCGGCCGCACTGGTGACGATGACGAGTTGATCGACATTTGCCACGAGCACGTGTTGACGGCCGCGGCTCATACGGCTTACGACCCCGTGGCGAGGCTCGACTCGCTCGATAACGCCTTCGTTGACTCCCTCGGGGCGAAACCAAACGATATCGCCCGCGGCCACGACATGCCGCTGGTCGGTGGCAAGTGTTTTAAGCAGGCGGCGCGTGGCGCATTGAAACTGGTGGCCATCGGCATCGCAGACGATGCTTATCAGTCCCTGCACACGTAGCACGCGCCCGATGCGACACACGTCGCGGTCGATATCGGGCACCATATGCACGCCAGCGTCGTCTTCGATCATTTCGCCGCCGACTAATGTACGACGTCGGGAGATTTTGCCCTTGCCGCTTATACGTTCGCCGTGCGGAGTATCGGCAGCGGGCGAGTCATCGTCGGCATCGAAGCGCTTGTCGCGAGTCCGAACTTCCCGGTTTTTTCGAAAGTCGGCTCGAACCTTGCGCTTTTTCTTCGACATGGAGTTAGGAGTGGACCAGCGCTTAGGGACGCCTCAATAATAACGTCTCGATTTTCAGAATAACCACAGAGACACGGAGGGCACGGAGGTATTACGGAGTTTTATTAACCACGAAGACTCAAAGACACGAAGGTCCATTAAAAATTCTACGCGACTTCATACCACCAATAGAAAATGCCAAATCGTAGGTGCATCAGTTGTTTAAGGAACTCTAACAAAACCGGCGGGGACAGTCCCGATTTTGCGGAGTCTTCGCAGCAAAATGGGACTGTCTCCCTCTCTCAGACGGTTTTGTTAGAGTTCCTTAATACTTCGTGCCTTCGTGTCTTTGTGGTTCAAAATCATTCTGCCTTCTCTTCTCCGTGTCTCTGTGGCGAATTCCATCTACCGAAGTTGTTTTTGAGTGAGTAAATCCCTAAGCAGGGCAGGCTTATTCGCCATTCTGCCCAGCTAGAGGGCGTCGCCGGGAAGATCGATTTGACCTGCCTTGTCGTTCGTTGGATCGTAACGTTTGGCCATATCGCCAGGATGCCGGCGAGCTTCGCGGACGATATCGCGATGGTTTAAGCCGGCGCGGGCGAGCAGCGATTCGCTGAGAATCTCTTGCGACAAATTATCGACCGGCGGCGGCCCAACGGCACCAAGTTCTGTGGGGTCGTATTCGACGCGATATTTATGTTTGGCGGCGGCCAGGGTATCGCCCGGATCGATGCGGCGAGTGCTTCCTTTTTCGATTCGCACGTCGTTAATTTTCACGCCGTTGCTGCTTTGCATGTCGCGCACGTACCAGTAGCCGCTATCGATGAACAACTGGCAATGGTGTGCCGACACATTGGCAAAGCGCAGCACAATATCGCAGCTTTCGCGTCGCCCGATGAGTAGTTGCTTTTTAAGCAGTGGGATCGGATCACCACCGCCCATAGGAATAAGTTCGCCGTACATGTTTGCCACTCTCTTGCACGGGGCAGAATAAGGAAATTATGATGCCTGCTGGTGCGTTCCAACTGATACCACTAACTCTACGTTCCCACCCAATTGGCGTCAACCAAACCACTTACGTCGAATAACCCCTGTGCTGAAAGCATAGAGAAAAGCTCCAGCGATTGTGGAGATTCTCCCCTTTCGTGGCAGGATGCCGGGCTGCCGTACTATTCTTGTAGCCATTTTCTACGTCTGCGGTTCGGACGGCGCATTCAGAAGGTGAGCGTGGATGCCGGGTTCACGTGTCCCAACGTGGATGGTACCGTGGCCAAGGGCGGATGCACGTTTTGCGATAATCGCAGTTTCAGCCCCAGTCGCCGCCTGCCGCGGGCGAATGTTCTTGGGCAGATTGATCAGAGTATCGCTCGGATGCGGTTGCGTTATCGGAACTGCAATGATTTCCTTGCCTACTTTCAACCGGCGACGAATACGTATGCCCCGGTCGAGCGATTACGGCCGTTGTACGAGAGTGCGTTGTCGCATCCGCAAGTGGTCGGTTTGGTGATTGGCACCCGGCCCGATTGCGTGCCGAGCGATGTGCTCGATTTGTTGCAAGAGCTTGCATCGCGAACGTATGTGGCCGTGGAGTATGGCATGCAAACCATGCACGACCGGTCGCTGGATTGGATGAATCGCGGCCATCATCACGATGCGATGCTCGATGCCATTGATCGCAGCCGCGGGCGTGGTTTCGAGATTGGTGCGCACATCATGCTCGGCTTACCGGGTGAATCGCACGACGACATGATGCAGACCGCGCGCGAAGTGGCACGATTGCGGCTCGAAGCGGTGAAGATCCATAATCTTTATTGCGTGAAGAATACGCCGCTCGCCGACCAGGTGGCGCGAGGCGAAGTGCAACTTATGGAGCGGCACGATTACGTAAGCACGCTGGTCGATTTCATCGAGTTGCTGCCGCCGACGATGATCGTGGATCGCATTAGCGGCGATGCGCCGCCTGACTACTTCATTGGCCCGAGTTGGTGCCTCGATAAACCAGCGGTGAAGAACGCGGTACTGGCGGAGTTCAAGCGACGCGGGACTCGGCAAGGAAGCCGACTTAGTTGAAGCGTTCCGACTCGGTGAGTCGGAGTTCCTATGCCAATGATTGGTTATTCCAATGCCGCAGTATTTCTTGGCCAACTTGGCCACCGAATAGGATCGGATACGCTATGCCGTGTGTATGCAAGGCAACTCGTTTAAGAAAAAAGAACTGTGTGATTTCCTTACACGATTCAACAGACGACCACGGAATAAACAGTGGTGGATGAAAGAACCGGAATATGAAGAGAGCTTCTATAAGGATTCCGTTCTCCGAGACAACGATGGTTACGCAATTGTTATAGTTGGTTGCGAAAAGCGATTGTCCCAATGAAAGCGACGCTAATCCAAAGCGTCTGAGAGTCTGCCCCCTGAATTGCGATTCGTCCACACCGCCATTGCTACTTGGATGCTTTGCCGCAATTGATGCCCAGCCACCTAATTGTGCGATGATGAAGCAGACGGTAACCCAAAGGATGATGCTTGACGGTAGAGCGATTGCAAGAATCCATGCGACTTTCATCACGAGCTTTACGGAAGGTGTTTTGGCTAAAGATGCGAACCACCGCCGGGGCGGCGTACGCGTAAGAAGTGAGTGCGCTTGTTCATCGGCATGTCGAGCAGGCGATGGATTTGCTCGACGAGGGCTCGCTCGCTTTCTTTTTTGAGCGCCTCTTCTTGTTTCTTTTTAGTCACCGCGGTTTTCTTTTTCATGTAATGTTTTTTCGAGGATAGGGAGTACGGCTAAGTCGCGGTCTCTTCCGGTGGCTCGTTTGCTCTTAATAATATCTTCCAGCGCGGCAACTTTGATCGCTCGTTCGCCAAATAAGACTGAGGTGGCTCTCGATCGGAGGCCCTCGAAGGATCGAACACCGTGTAAGCGGGACATAAAATCTAATTGGATTCCCCGGTCATCGTTCACGAGGCGGAACAGATCAGAGACTGGGTAGTACGGCTTAAGTATCGTGGCGCTTAAATCCTTTGCGACCGCTTTGAGCTTGTTCATGTTCACCGGGGTTTTGCGGAACATGAAGTCGATGTCTAGCGTGGTGACGGGCGCGCCTTGAATGGCCGCAGCGGCGTTACCGATCATGACCACTTCGAGTCGATGCTCGGCGAACGTCCTGGCGATGATGTTTAGGAGTGGTTCAGCGTTCACTGGTTTACCTAGGGCGAAAAATCTCCAATTGGAGTTTGAGCTTCTACAATCGAATCAGCGGCAGGCCGGCCTCACAGAGGCCAGCTACAGGAGGTTGTGAAAACAGCTTGGGGATCAATGTCGTAAAACCAGCATAGATGATCCGACACAAACTTCGCCACTACGGCTCGGCCGGGTTGCGAATATAATGGATAAGTCTCGAAGAGGGCCGGATGGTCGCCGGTTTGCTTAGGCAAGTCGGAGGAAAGTCCGGGCACCATAGAGCAGGGTGGTGGATAACGTCCACCGATCGTGAGATCAGGGAAAGTGCAACAGAAAGCAAACAGCCTAAGGGCTGTCGGCTTTCGGCTGTGGGCTATCGGCCAGAACAATGTCTTTGGCCGATAGCTAATCGCCGATCGCCGATGGCCCCGGTTACGGTGAAACGGTGCGGTAAGAGCGCACCAGCGGGCGAGGCGACTCGCTCGGCTAGGCAAACCCCACCCGGTGCAAGGCCAAACAGGGAGCAGAGTCGGCTCGGCTCGTTACGACTCCCGGGTAGGCTGCTTGAGGCGGCGAGCAATCGTCGTCCTAGAGGAATGACCATCGGCCGACGCGTCCTTCTGGCTAACGTCGGTACAGAACCCGGCTTACAGGCCCTCTTCGGGATTTTTTTGAGGGGCGATCGGCGAGCAGATAGGAGTGAGGGGGGGAGCGAGAAGGGCGGTTGTTGGCGCTTCTTTCTAGTTTGGCCGGTTCTATTATCTGAAAATGCAAAAACGCCCCGGCGCGCACCGCCGGGGCGTTTTACTCTCTGTTAGCCAAATTTACAATTCTTCGCGCTAGGCGGTCCGGACTAGACTAAAAGCCCGAAGCCGAGCGGAAAGTGGGTTGGTTGCTGCCGAAATGGCTGCTCGTGGTGCTCATCGAGGTACCGCCAAAGTTCGATGGAGTGCTCGAAGCTATCGGCTGCGGAGCCGGCTTGGCACGCTGCGGAAGGCCGGTCGAGCGTTCGGTCGGGATCATGTCCTGCTCGATCACCTGGAGCAGCTTCGAGATGCATAGCTTATTCATACTGGTACGGAGGTCGTGAGCCTCGGTCCGCAAGTATTCGTGCATGCTCTTCGGAAGCCGAACGGTGATAACCCGGGTTGGCTCGCTTTCGGTGTCGGTGGCATTCTTCTGCTCACGCAGTTTCACGAGCCATTTTTGGATTTGTTCGAACTCTTCGCTTTTTTCGAAGGCGGTCAAATCTTCCAGGCGGGTGAATTGGCGGCGGACGATGCCATCGACCCCGAGGATTTCACGGAAAAAGGTTACCCAGTCCGGCTCTGATTCATAGAGCTGGCGGGCGGTTTGAAGGATAGGTTGGTATTGTTCCGGTGATTGAGTAAGCACGGCGAATGTCTCCTTCCAGGTCGTGCGGAATACGGGAGGCCACCAGGCCCACGGTTTCGTGGGTCGGTATTTAGTGGCATTCTAAAAACGTGACAAGTGCAGTCATGCATGTCCTTGCATTGCTTGCACTTACGTTGCTAGCAGGGTGCTGCCTATATTTGTGCAGCCAGTGCTTAACCTACAGGCAGGGTGGCTGTGCCTAATCTGTGTGCAGTGGGGTTGTTCCCAAAAACCCGAATGTCCGATGCGGAGGTAGATAATTAAAGCCCGGAAGATGACGGCTTTGGAAGTTTGGGAAGAATATTCCGTTGATAGCTGGACGACACAAAAAAGCCGCCAGCAGATGCTAGCGGCTTTTCATTGATCGGCTAAAAGTCGGGGTTTAGGCCAATTGCTCTCGGACCGACTCCAGGAGTTTTTTGGTAAGGTGGATGCCTTCGACCTCACCCGGCTCGTTCCCCTCCCATTCGATCCCGATAAATCCGTGGTAACCGGCATCGAGGACGATTTTCACCATCTTTACATAGTCGGTGCGGACCTCATTACCGTCGGCGTCGAATTCGTGGCTCTTGGCACTAACGCCTTTGGCAAAAGGCATGAGTTCGGCAACGCCTTTGTAGCGGTCGTACCACTCGCCGGGGCTGGTTTGGAAATTGCCGAAATCTGGCAGGGTTCCGCAGCGTTTGTTGTCGACCATTTTCATGACACCGGCGAGCCAGGCTCCGTTGGAGGACAGGCCCCCGTGGTTTTCGACGATCACGTTAATATCGTGCTTATCGCCGAACTCGCACAGGCGATTGAGGCCGTCGGCCGCGAGCTTCATCTGCTCGTCGTAGGAACCTGCCGACTGGGCGTTTACGCGGATCGAATGGCATCCGAGAAATTTTGCCGCCTCGACCCATTTGTAGTGGTTCTCGACTGCTGCCTTGCGTTTCGCCTCGTCCGGGGCACCGAGCTCTCCCTCGCCGTCGATCATGATGAGCACGTTTGTTACGCCTGCGTCAGCCGCCCGTTTTTTGAGGTCCTTCAGGTAGGCTGTGTCCTTCGCTTTATCCTTGAAGAACTGGTTCACGTATTCGACGGCATCGATGCCGAATTCCTTCTTGGTGAAAGCCGGAAAATCGAGATTATCCAGCTTTCCTTCCCGCAGAGTGCGGTGGAGCGACCATTGGGCCAGCGAGATTTTGAACAGGGGTTTGGCCTCATTTGCGGCCAAGACCGGAATCGTACCCAACCCGAGTACGGCTCCTGCCGCTGCCGTGGTTTTCAGAAAGGTACGCCGATCGAGTGGGTTCATCATGGTAGGATTTCCGCCAAATAGACTTTGCTGAAGCAGGCCTTTCGCGGGCAAAGGGTGCCCAGCGTTGCCACGTGCAACCATTATGGGGGACGATATCGCGCGTAGCAACTATTGCGATCGCCTTGAACCATTGACCCGTGGTGCCTGAGCGTCGAAAATCGCCGGACAAACCTTGTAATCACAACGCATAGCGAGTGGCGGTCGAGACAGGCGTCAAAGTCTTCGAGCCCCTCGGTGGAGCAATCGAAATGTCAGCAGCAGTTAGTGGCCAAGCCGTTCAAATGCAAGATGGTTGTCTGTCGGTACCCGACCAACCCGTGATTCCGTTTATTGAAGGCGACGGCACGGGGCCCGATATTTGGCGAGCCAGCCAGCGAGTGTTCGATGCGTCGGTCGAAAAGGCCTATGGTGGAAAACGAAAGATTGCCTGGCTGGAAGTGCTGGCCGGGCAAAAGTCGTTTGACAAACTCGGCAACTGGCTGCCGGACGACAC
Source organism: uncultured Planctomycetaceae bacterium (assembly GCA_964618225.1). GTDB lineage: Bacteria > Planctomycetota > Planctomycetia > Pirellulales > Lacipirellulaceae > JABDGM01. The sequence goes on along the minus strand of CAZTWS010000019.1, from coordinate 28,732 downwards.
GCTCGCTGCTTTTCGACAATACCGCGTTGGAATTAAAGGGCCACTTACCACGCCGGTTGGCGGCGGTATCCGCTCGCTCAATGTGGCGTTGCGGCAACTGCTCGACTTATATGTATGTTTGCGGCCGGTGCGTTACTTCGAGGGCGTGCCGAGCCCGGTGAAGCGGCCGGAGCTTGTCGATATGGTGATCTTCCGTGAGAACACTGAAGACATTTACGCCGGCATCGAGTACGCCGGTGGCACGCCAGAAAGCCAAAAGGTTTTGGACTTTCTCACCAAGGAGTTTCCTAAAGAAGCGGGCAAGGTTCGCTTCGGTACGAAAGAAAAGACCGACGAGTGGCAAAAGCAACTCGAACAAGTCGGCGGTCCGAAACGCGACATGCCCGTGGAGGTCGGCATCGGCTTCAAGCCGATCAGCTATCTCGGCACCGAACGCCTGGTGCGCAGCGCCATCGACTATGCGATTCAAAACAAACGTCGCAATGTGACGCTTGTACACAAGGGTAACATCATGAAGTTCACCGAGGGTGGATTCCGTGATTGGGGCTACCGCGTGGCGAAAGAGTTCTACGGTGCCGAGGAGATCGACGGCGGTCCGTGGTGCAAGATTCCAGAAGGGAAGCCGGGCGGCGGCATGATTATTAAAGATGTGATCGCCGATGCGTTCTTGCAGCAGATTCTCACGCGACCGGCCGACTACGACGTGGTGGCAACGCCGAATCTCAACGGCGACTACATTAGCGATGCGCTGGCCGCGTGCGTCGGCGGTATCGGCATCGCGCCTGGTGCGAATATCAATTATGTGACCGGGCACGCGATCTTCGAGGCCACGCACGGCACCGCGCCGAAGTATGCCGACCAGGATAAAGTGAACCCCGGTTCAGTTATTCTTAGCGGCGAAATGATGCTCCGCCATTTGGGGTGGAACGAGGCAGCGGATTTAATTGTTCGTGGTATGGAAGGTGCCATCAACGCCAAGACGGTGACTTACGATTTCGCCCGCATGATGGACGGAGCGAAGGAAGTAAAGTGCAGCGAATTCGGCGAAGCAGTTGTAAAGCACATGGGTTAGCACATTTTGCCGCTGTTCCACGGCTGACTAGAATGGACGGTACGAGACGCTTTTCCGGCGTTTGACATCTGCTCACCGTTCACAGCTATGTCTGGCGACTCCGCAACACCGCGCCCCAAGTCTAATTCTGGTTCGCCTAGGGATCAGGACAGGGTGGATGCTGCGCAGCCTCTCGATGGCGATGCTACCGCCTCGGCTACGACAGCGCCGAGTGAGAGTGACGTCACAATTGTTTCGAACGCGCCGCCATTAGAGATCGAGTCGCCGGCGGCCAGGCTCACGCCGAAAGAGCTTGGCGTGGCACTCGAAGGCCAGCAGCTCGACCATGTGTTGCTCGAGCAGTTCGTAGGCGGCGGCGGCATGGGGGCCGTGTTTCGTGCGTGGGACACCACGCTGCATCGCACGGTCGCGGTAAAAGTGTTGTCGCTGCGGCAGTCGTCGGATGCCGATAGCTTGCGGCGATTTCAAACCGAAGCCCGTTCGGCGGCTCGGCTTGATCACCCGAACATCGCTCGCGCCCACTTTGTGGGCGAAGACCGCGGTATTCGTTACATCGTATTCGAGTTTATCGAAGGCACCAACGTGCGCGACCTCGTGCATGCCAACGGACCGCTGAGGATTGGCGATGCGGTTAGCTACACGATGCAGATTGCTTCGGCACTCGCGCATGCGTGGGAGCGTGAAGTGGTGCATCGCGATATCAAGCCCTCGAACATTCTCATTACGCCCGATGGCCAGGCGAAGCTTGTGGATATGGGGCTCGCGCGTCTCGAGTATCTCGGCCAGGCAGGGCACGATGAAACGGCCACGGGTGTCACGCTTGGCACGTTCGATTATATTTCGCCCGAGCAGGCGCGCAACCCGCGCGATGCGGACACTCGCAGCGACATCTATTCGCTCGGTTGTACTTTGTTCTTCATGCTGACGGGGCGACCGCCGTTTATAGAAGGCACGGTGGTGCAGAAGCTGCTTGCTCATCAAAGCGATGCGATCCCCGATGTGCGCGAGTTGCGGCCCGATGTGCCAGATCAGCTTGCGGCGATCCTGATGACCATGCTCGCGAAGCGTCCCGAGGATCGGTTCGATACGCCTCTGGATCTATCGGCGGCGTTGGCCGGGATTGTGGAAAGTGCCGGTTTGAGTCCCCCTCAGGTGATGTTGTCGCAATATATCGCGAGACGAAATTGGTCTCAGCAAACGCGATGGCAGCACCACATTCCGTGGATCGTGCCGTTAGCCGTGTTGCTACTTGCTGTCGCGGGACTCGCCATTAAATGGCATAACGAGGCGAACGTTCCCCCGACTTTTCCAGAGATCAATGTGCCGGCCAACGCTGAGCCTGCTGACGATCGGGAAGATAGAGCCACTCCCGGTGAAATTGCGGTGCCGGTTCGTTCTGCCGAATAAATCTTCCGCGTTGATCTTCATGGCGGGAGCGGTGCATAGTATGTTCAACGCAAGTTGTCTGCACCTGCGCACCACACCATGATTGCTATGACACAAGAATACCGCACGACGCCCGAGCAAATCGATCGTATGCCGCCGGGCATTCCGTATATCATCGGCAACGAGGCGGCCGAGCGATTTAGTTTCTACGGCATGTCGGCGATTCTTTATATTTTCCTTACGAAATATCTGATCGACATGCATGGCAACGTGTCCACGATGTCGCCAGAAGAGGCTAAACAATGGCAGCATAACTTCATCGCGGCTGTATACGCGTTTCCGATTCTCGGCGCGATTTTTAGTGATTGGCTTCTTGGCAAATATCGAACGATTGTTTTCGTATCGGTGCTTTACTGTTTGGGCCATGCGCTGCTTGCTCTCATGGAGCATCCGCAACTTACGCATGTGGAACCCAAGTGGATGATGGCCGCTGGGCTTGCACTTATTTCCCTTGGTGCCGGCGGCATCAAGCCATGTGTTTCGGCCCATGTTGGCGACCAGTTCGGCAAGGGCAACGAACATCTTATTCCCAAGGTGTTCGGTTGGTTTTATTTTTCGATCAACATCGGAGCTACGCTCTCGATGCTACTTACTCCTTGGTTGCTCGCGGATGAGCGATTTGGCGCTTCTTGGGCATTTGGAATCCCCGGCGTGTTGATGGCAATTGCGACGTTGGCCTTCTGGCTTGGGCGCCATGCGTACGTGCATATTCCACCGGGCGGCTCCGATTTCTTCAAAGAAACATTCAGCCGCGAGGGCGTACTGGCAGTGTTGTATCTTATTCCACTCTATTTATTGATTCTTCCGTTCTTCACGCTGTTTGATCAAACCCATTCATCTTGGGTCGAGCAAGCAGAAAATATGGATCGAGTAATTTTTGGCCAAGAGTTTCTTGCCTCCCAATTTCAATCTGTGAATGGCATTCTGGTACTGGTTTTTATTCCTTTGTTCTCGTACGTGGTTTATCCGATTCTCGGGCATTTTTTTGAAGTGACACCACTGCGTCGAATCGCGATTGGGCTTTTCCTTACAGTACTGTCGTATGTGATCGTGGCCTTGGCCCAGGAACGCATCGACGAGGGGCAAACGCCGCACGTTATTTGGCAACTTGCAGCTTATGCGGTGATTACTGCCGGTGAGGTCATGGTATCGATTACCGCGCTCGAGTTTTCCTATACCCAAGCACCACGAAAGATGAAGTCGTTCGTGATGGGCGTTTATCTGCTCGTTGCCATTGCGCTCGGTAATATTCTTACTGCCCGGGTCAACGAATACATTGCCGAGCAGAAAGCGCAGGGAGCGGTTGTGTTGGAGGGAGCCAATTATTACTGGTTCTTTACGGCAATAATGTTTGTAACGGCATGCCTTTTTCTGATTTTCATGCGTTTTTACCGCGGAAGAACCTATATTCAAGGAGAGGATTTAGTGGTCGCCGCGGAGCCTGTTGCGGCCAGTTGACAGGCGCTAGGTAGCTTGCGTAACTTAAATCCGATGCGAGCAGCATGCCTGCCGCGATCAGCTGTTGGCATTATTAGCCCTATGCCACCGCCTCCTTGATTGGGGCGGTCCCGCCTCCGGCCAACAGCGAACACCCACCAAATACATTCATCACGAGGTCTTACGATGCGCTACCTGTGTTCGATGGTCCTAGCCACGATCGCTTTAACCGTGTGGAACCCAAGTTCAGCTCACGCTACCTTGGATTTTTATAAGGTGTACAAAGCCGAGTACTTGGACAATCACCCTGATAAAAAGTATGCCGAAGAAGTAGACAAGGGCACCAATAAATGTTTCGTGTGCCATCAAGGACGAAAGAGCAAGAAGAATCACAACGTTTTCGGGCTGCCGCTTGTGGAAATGCTCGATAAGACCAAGGATAAGAAGGACATTGAGAAAATTAAGGCGGCAATCGCTAAGGTTGCAGACACGAAGGCCGACCCCAAGAATGAAAAGAGTGAAACGTACCTCGATCGAATCAAGGCCAGCAAGTGGCCGGCTGGCGAATTAAAAGAAATCATGGAAGAGCCAAAGGAAGAAAAGAAGGACGAGAGCAAGTAGGATATTTTTCTCCAAAAGCCAAGGCGATGTGGGTAATATCCACATCGCCTTTTTAATTTACGGTGATCTCTGCAACCTATATCGTTGGGTGCGAGTGCGTTTTTAGGTTTACCGTGCCGCGATGCCGTGATCCGATTGTAGCGGCGTGGCCGCCTCCACTAAGTTATCGATCAATATCCATCGTAATCGTTGTTTCAAACGATTCGCCGGGTTGCAGAATTTGCAGCCCCGTTTCGAATCCCTCTGCAGAGAGCCGCATCGCGTCCGGAACGCACGTGTATGGCTCCAAGCAAATTGCCTGCCGGTGTCCTGGCGTGTAGATAACACACTGCGTAAAGGTTTTATCAAAGGTTTGCGTTAGTGTTCGGCCGCTAACAGGTTCATGCAATCGTGTGCGATACATGCCGTCCGAATCCGTTTCCATGCCGGTGAAAACAGTGTCGAATTGGTGGTCTACCAGTCGTAAACCAGCAGCTAAGGTTACATCTGGTCGCACGGGCGTTTGTTGGCCGGTGGGAATCATGCGATCCATTTCCCAGAATTTATCGACCGGCGCGGTAACAATCGTATCGCTAATCGTTGCTCCCTCTGCAAGGGGCAGCTTGAAATAGGCGTGAGTTCCGAAACCGCAGGGCAGGGGACTGTCGCCCGTGTTTTCGTAGCGAATATCGCTGATCAATTCTCGACCGCGCACTTCGTACGACACTCGAATACGGAAATCAGCCGGCCAATGAGCCAAGATTTCCGCATCATCCACAGAAGCCTGGAACTCGCCCACGACGCGGCTCGCGTTTTTTTCAACCACCCGCCACGGCTGGTTGAGAACGAAGCCGTGAATGGCATTCCCAAAGGCGTCGCTCGGCTCGAGGCGATACTCGCGGCCGCCGTAGTTGTAGACGGCTCCGCTGATGCGCCCCGGAAAAGGGAATAACAAAGGATTTCCACCGCTGGAGGGCCGTTTATCGCCCTGCTCGAAGCCGGGCTCGGCCCAAAACATTTCTCGGGGGCCATCGTTCAGCGAGGGCTGCCAACTGAAGCAATTAAACCCCTGGCTCACCAAAATTTTTGCGGTCGAGCCGGTAGAATCGGAAATTGTCTCTATATGAGGGGCCATAAACGCTCATCCGTGGGTCGTTGTCGTAGGTCCGCCTGATGTTGTAGAATATCGAGCTACGGCTGACAACCGACTTGTCAGCCAGGAACAACATCGAAGGGCGATTAGCTCAGTTGGCTAGAGCGTCGCGTTTACACCGCGAATGTCGGGGGTTCGAGTCCCTCATCGCCCATTTTCAGCCTTCGTTGCTGTGTTAAACAGCGGCCACACTTATTTGTTTTTGGCCGGGGGGAAATTGCCCGGTCATTCGTAGCTTTGGCAACGATACCGAGCTCAACCCACTGGTACTACTACGCTCGGTAACCCATGCCGGGCACATTTCGACCAGGAGCAGGAATCTATGGGCGACTCGATGAAGTCCCGTGTCGAATCCCTTTCGCCACGACAACGAGAAATCGTACGGCTCACCAGTCTCGGCTGTACTAGCCACGACATCGCAAAAATTCTCGGCATGTCGCGGTGGACGGTCGAGAATCATCAATTTCAAGCGAAGGAACGCCTCGGGGTTTCCAAGGCCGCTGTGCTTACTCGGATCGCCATCAAGCATAAAGTCAGCCCGCTAGATGACAAGCTTTCGGCCGCCGAAGAGAAGAAGCTCACGCAGAAAGTGGAAGTGAAAAAGGCTGCTAAGAAAAGTGCTGCGCGAACGGCCAAGAAGAAGACGGCTAAGGTGAAGAAGAAGTCGCGGTGAAAGCCATTGCTTGTGTTATTGGGTTTCCTCGTGCTCTTCAGCGTTGAATGCCCTGAACCAGCGAAGATTAGAAACGCTGCTAGAACGCATGCGATCAGCGTAAGAGAACGACCATTCATTGCTTTGCATTCCTCTATAGTGAGTGGTTGCCGTTATGGCGTGAAGTCTGCATCCACTTCGAGGCTTATGGCGAACTCTGCGAGCAAATCGGCTGCTTGGTCGATGTCCTCTAGCGAAATCATTTCGACCGCACTGTGCATGTAGCGGTTGGGAATGCTAATTAACCCCGCCGCGACGCCGCCGCGTGCTAATTGAATTGCGTTTGCATCGGTGCCAGTGCCCCGACCGCTTGCTCCCCATTGTACAGCCACTTCGGCCTTTTTTGCCGCATCACGTAAGCGATCGACGACCCGCGGATTCATGTTCGGGCCACGATAGATCACTGGCCCACCGCCCAGTTTGATATCCCCTTCTTGCGTTTTGTCGATCGTCGGGCAATCGGTTGCATGCGTCACGTCGATCGCGATGCCCACATGCGGATTCACGCCGTAGGCGCTAGTGACGGCACCGCGCAAGCCAATTTCCTCTTGCACGGTGGAAACCGCAAATAGCGCGACTTTCAGTTTGCCGTGTTTCACTGCTCGGCGCATGCCTTCCATCGCCACCCAGAGGCCGGTTTTGTTATCCATGCCGGGAGAATTAGCAAATCCGTTTCGAATTTCTTGGTAGCCTAATTGAAGCGTCACGGGGTCGCCGATCGCCACGGCTTGGGCGGCTTCTTCTTTGTCCTTCGCCCCGATGTCTAACCACAAGTCCTTTTGTTTCACCACTTGTTTGCGCTCGTCCATATCGAGCAAATGAATTGGCTTACGTGCAATGACTGCCGGCACGGGGCCTTCGGCAGTGTAGATGGTCATTCGTTGCCCGATGAGCTGTTGTGGATCCCAACCGCCAATTGGGTTCGTGTAGATATATCCTGCGTCGTTGATATGGGTCACGATGAGGCCGATCTGGTCGCAATGACCAGAAAACATTACTCGCAACGGAGCTTCTACGTTGCACCCAACGATGACGTTGCCGTGCAGGTCGGTTCGCACGGTGTCGGCAAAATCCTTCACATAATGCCGAACGATTTTTTGTACAGGTTGTTCGTAGCCTGAAGGGCTGGGCGTTTCCAATACGTGTTTGAAAAACTTCTTTGCCGATTGATCCATAGTTGCAATCACTCCGTTTAGTCCTGTGCTGTAAGTCAATGGCGACTGGCGGCAATGATAGCTGCTACCGATTGCAGCGACAACATGGAAGAGCGGCGCATGGCAGCAAATGCCCGATTACATACGATTCCCTAACCCCACCCTGGATTTCACGACGATGGATACGAGGCAACCGAGTTATGCGTAATCTCTCGGTTGCAGGGGGGCTGAGAAATGTTTGTTCAACGACGGTTCGCCACGCTAGTGTTGTTTGTGGGCGTCACACTGAGTGGCTGCGCGCCCAAAGAAACCTTCTCATGGATCGACCGCAATTGCTTCGTTGCCGATTGGACGAACCACCACAGTTGCTTGAGTTGTTGCCGTAACGGCCCCTGCGGGCAGGTTTACCCCAACGTGCAGTACCCGATGCTCGTGCTGGGCAACACCGCGCAAGATGAGCGGATCGACTTGGATACGTTGCCTGCTGGCTCGGTCGCTCCAGCCGAGAGCTCTAGGAAAGTTCTTGAAAACACCACAATTCCGCCGCAGGAATCGGGGTTGCCGCCTAAGTAGGTGATGTCGAAGGCCGGCTCGATCAAAGTGAGCACGCCGCGGAGATCGTTTTCCATTGCCGATAGCAGGCTGCGCTCGCATTAAGAAATTCGCGTAGCTTTACAGCCTCCGCGTTCTGCGGAGGCATGGCCTTTGGCATTGTGTTTGAGCGGAATCACGCTAGCACTTTCTCGTCATCGCGCGACCTTGCGAGTCGTAGCAATTTTTCCTGAAAGATCGAGCCTCTCGACCGACGATGATGTATTCGCTGACGGCCCAAATCGTCGTGCGCGCTGCGCCACGTCGAGCACTCGGGGGGAACTTGTCTCTGGGCCGTGTGTAGCTGCTCCCCGTCTTGCTTAAAATAGCCAGCGCGGAGGAATTCAAGTGATGCGAAACTTTCTCACAGCAGTCATTGTTGCCGTAGCCATGTCGGCCATTGCATCGAATTCGTATGCATACGGTTTATGCGACTTGCTAGGTTGCCCGAAAGATTCATGCGGATGTGGTTGCGACGTGGGTTGTGGCTGCGAGACGAGTTGCGGTTGCGAAACAGCCTGCGGGTGTGAAGTCGGATGTGGATGCGAGCCGGCTTGCGGTTGCTCTAACGAGTGCTGTTTAGACGGTCGCCAGTTCGCGGGAAAAAAATACACGTGCGAGTGCGATAGCTACGTGCCTTATTGCCCATGCACGGGCCCAGACTGCTGCAACACGGGCTGCGGCTGTGGCACCGAAGTTAGCTGCGGATGCGAACCGGCTTGCGGTTGCGGAAGCTGCTGCGAACCTTGCTGCCCGCCAAAGAGCCATCAATGCTGCTTGAAGCATGTCGGCTTTGGCCATGTGTGTTGGGAAATCGTCGATTGCTTTACGAGCTGCTGCAAGAGTAGTTGCGGTTGCAGTGGCGAAGTGTACTGGAGCGAATGGCACAACGACCCGCCACGCTGCTGCGATCCGTGCGATTGCTACGGCAACTTTACCGGACCAGGTAACAAGCCTTATCGTGCGCCTTACAGCCGTGCGTATTCGCCAAACGTTTATGCCGGTGGTAGTGCCGCTCAAGGCGTTTCGCAGGTGCAGTATGTCGAGAAAGGCGCTCCTCAACAGGGACGTCAACAGGTCGCTCGTCAACAACAAGTCGTTCCTAAACAAGCCTCAAAGAGTCGTGGAGCCGCGGCGGTTGTCATCCGCCGCTAGTGTTCTGTCAGTTTTGAATTGATGGGTGGCATGCTTTCACGCGGTAGCGGGTAAGCATGCCTACGCCCACAAGGCGAAGGCATGCCACCCATCAAATGACCATGGACAGAACACTAGTCGCATTGAAGGTCAATCCACGACTATCTGCGTAATCTGTAGATAAATTCCTTACCGGCCAACGCCAAACAGCCGTTTCGCGTTGGCCGTTGTCGTTGCCGCAAACTCTTCGAGCGATACGCCTCGAACCGACGCGACGAGTTCGGCTGTGTGGACTACGTGCGACGGTTCATTCCGTTTGATCTTCCGCACCGGTTCGGGCGACAGATACGGCGAATCGGTTTCGATCAAGAGGCGATCCGCCGGTATGTTCGCGGCAACCTCGCGGAGGTCGGCCGACTTCTTATACGTCACCATGCCGGCGAAACTAATATAAAGGCCCATTGCAAGACATTCGTCAGCCATCGCTTGCGGGCCGGTGAACGAGTGCATGACGCCTGCGAGCGGACCACGCCGATGTGCATCGCGAAGCATGCCGAGGATATCATCGTCACAGTCTCTCATGTGGACGATGAAGGGCAAGCCGCGCTCCTGCGATAGTCGAATGTGCCGGTCGAAATAATCCTGCTGCATGTCGAACGGCGTGAAGTCCCAATACCGGTCGAGGCCCGTTTCGCCGATCGCCACCACTTTCGGTGCATCGACCATTGCCACGATTCGATCCCAGTCGCCCGGCGCGGCATCCTTCAAATAGTTCGGTTGCATCCCTACGGCTGCGTACACACCCTCGTATTTCGAAGCCAGCTCCACACAGGCCTGGCTCGTGTCGGCAGAAATGCCAATCGAAAGAATGTTTGCTACACCCGCCGCGTTCGCTTGAGCGAGTACTTCGTCTCGATTCGCATCGAAATCGGGCTGATCCAAATGCGCGTGGGTATCGAACAATTCCATGATGGCTAATTCTACACGAATGCGGCCGATTCCGCTGTTTAGCCAATCCGCACCAATCGATATCCGGCCCAACGAACGGCGAGCGAGGTCAAAACAGACGTCAAAACTGTTCCAATTTGCATCAACCCTAACGTCCAATACTCCGACAAATTCATTCCGGTGAGTTTCGCTAAAGTTATTGTTGCGGTAACCGTTACCAATGCGGAGGTGGCGATGAAAACCAGATATGTTTTTCGTGTTGGCACCGCTCCTAGAATCAGGCTAGGGGCGATCGCCGCCGGCATTGCGAGCAATAGTACCGAGGCGAGCATACCGATTGCTTCTGCATCAATTTGCAGCCAACGATCGAGGTTCGGGAGTTCACTATCTCGGGCGAGGATGCGTCCCGCTGCAAGGATTAAACCGCTCAATGCTGTCACAATCAGCATGAATCTTACACTGAACTGATTTGTATGGCGTTGCCGCTTTTCATCCATATTGCAGATGCGAAGACGCTTCCACCACGAAACAAGCCACGTAACCACGGCTGTTACGGAAAAGAATGTCAGGAGAATGGCGATATATTCGGGCACTAACCACTCTCGATTTCCGACACTCGCGACGAGCACTACGCTGGTTAAGGAGGCCACCGTGAGAGGCCACCGTTTTATTGCAGGCATAGGCCCCATGCCAGCCCAAATGCCAAATAGAACTGGTTGAACATACACGACGCCCAAGGTCAGCATCTGTCGCCACTCGGGACCATGGCTTGGGTCCAATAAGTAGTTAAACACAGAGTGGCAGGCAACGATCCCGGCTAGAATCAGCCATCGTCGAGCCGGGTTTGCAGCGGTTATGTATTCAGCAGCGCTGTGCATTAGCTTCTACTGCCGAGAATGAGCGACAACGACATTCGCCCTAATTGATTTACTTCGGAGATACATCCGCTTGGCGTGTAAGCTCTTCAAGCTGTTCGAGATTCCCCTTGGCCATGCCAAGCGCTTCGGACGCTAGAGCCTGAGCCACGGGCGAAAGTCTTAACGCATCCACGTAGTGAGACAGGTCGGCGATATCTTGTCGTTGGCAATCGATCGCCACGTCGAGCAGGTAATCGATCGATAGATCGTGCGAGTCGGTGTATTCGATGGGAAAATCGCCGTCATCCGGCAGGCCGCCCGATTCGTGAATCGCTTGAGTCACCCGCTCGGCTAGCGTATCTTGGCCACTTGCAAGTTGCTCGAGTACTTCGCTGACTTTTTCGCGACCGGGCGGGATGTACGGCCGTGCGTAACGCAAATACTGGGTGAATGATCGCTGTAAGATCGTAAGCACGCGATTCAGTGTATCTGTCGTATCAGTAGAGATCATGCAATTTGCCAAGCGATGTTACATCGACAAGTATTTCGTGGCTTGCTCCGCCATATCGCGCACAGGCACCGGGTAAATGCCGTAAATAACAACTGGCAACGAAATAATAAAAACGTACGCGGCCGGTAGCCAACCAATTGCGACCGGAGCGCGGTCCGTTGGCTCGGGATCGATGCACACGGTTTTCGCCACGCGTAAATAGTAGATCAGCGAAATTACCGTATTCAAACCAGCGATGACAAGCAGCGCCATCATCCACCATCCGCCAGCCGCCACGAGCGAGTAAAACACAACCAGCTTGCCAAAGAAGCCGGCGAGCGGCGGAAGGCCGAGCAGGCTCACCATAATGATCGTGAGCATCACGGCCGTCATCGGCGCGCTGCGAATGAGTCCCGCGTAGTCCACGATCTCCTCGCTGCCAATCGCGTTACGCAAGAACGCGACGATGGCGAACGCCCCGAGGTTCATAAATACGTACACAGCCAAATAAAATAGCAGCGCGGATATCGCCTGCCGCGCCGCGCCCGGGTCAACGCCGGCAAGTTGCACCGCGGCAGCTACGGCCATCATCATGTAACCGGCGTGGGCGATCGTGGAGTAGGCCAGCATTCGCTTGATGTTCGTTTGGCCGTAAGCGGTAAGATTGCCAAAGGTACAGGTAACCGCGGCGATGATCGCCAGCATCCGCACAAGAAACTTGCGAACGGGCGCTAGCGGATCAGCAGCTTCGGGAGCGCCATCTGTCGCCGCAGGCGCGTCTGCTCGCTTCTCGCCTTCTGCGGGCGGTTGCTGGAATGCAACCATTTGAGCAGGCACGGCCTGCCGTGCCACTTGGGGCGGCGCATCGACTTCACCACCGGAGCTTACTCCGATCACGATACGCACCAATAGCGCCATGGCGGCCGCCTTAGAGGCCACCGACAAAAACGCATCCACCTCGGCCGAGGCACCTTCGAAAACATCGGGACACCAAAAATGAAACGGCACAGCCGACAACTTGAATGCTAAGCCCACCATGATCATGAGTGCCGACAGCGTGAGCACCATCAGTATGCCGCCGCCTTCCCTGTGGGCGATCATGCTGGCCAAGTCGAGTTCAATCAACCGCGAGGCAATCGTCGGCAGGTGAGCAGTGCCGAGCAAACCAGCCAATAGGCTGATGCCATAGAGCATAACCCCCGCCGCACCCGCGCCATAAACCGCGTACTTGAGCGCGGCTTCGCTGGCTCGTCGCCGTCCTTTAAGAATGCCGGCCAAAACGTAAGACGGCACGCTCGCCATTTCCACGGCCAGAAAAATCGTCATCAAATGGTTGGCCGATGCCATCAGGCACATGCCAAGCGTTGCACCGAGCACGAGCGTGTAAAAATCCTGGCCGTCCTCTCGGTCGGCAAGGCCGGTGAGCCGCGATAACAAAATGAACCATACCGCAAAACCAAGCAAGAACATCCGCAGGAATACAGTGAACGAATCGTACACCAGCATTCTCGTGAAAATTTCTTGCCGCTCAACGCCGGTCCATTCGCCGAACAAATTTTCGGGGAGCGAGAACCACCAAGCAAGCAGAGACCCCACGAGCGCGAGCATGAACGGGTCGCTGTATCGCCCCGTATACGCCAGGCGATGAAGCACCAACACGACCACTGCAATCCACAACGCGACTAAGTTCGGTTGGGCAAGCCAGTCGTATTTACCAGCCGCGAGGAGCGCCACCACTCCCGCAGCAAGCAGCAAGCTCTCTGCAGCGCGGAAAACACGAACGGCCAGCAGGGTAACGATCGTCGCGCACACGATCAACTCAGGAACGAACAGCGGCAAGCTGACCTTCACGGTATCGTTCAGCAAGTTGTCGACGATCGAAGGGAGATTCACTGCGGGCTTCCGATTAAAACAAGTTAACTCAAAATAAAACGGTTACGATTCGATCTTGGGCTGGACCTCGGCCGAGGCTGTCGCCGGCCGGGCGGGGGTGCCCGTCGGTGTGTTGGCCTTCGTCCAATCGGCAAGCTCGACGACCGTTTTGTTCACCGACGGTGCCATGTAATTCAGCAGCGACTGCGGATTCACGCCAAACCAAATGGCAAGTACCAACAGCGGTGCGGCAATCGCGAACTCGCGGGAGGTAATCGGCGTGAGCGCCTCGCCGTGCGGCCCCTTATACTCGGGCCCCAGGTACACACGCTGAATGGCCCACAGAATGTATCCCGCCGTCAGAATGACGACCGCCGCCGAGATAACTGCCAGCGCTACGCTGAATTTCCACACGGAAAGCACGACCAGCACTTCGCCGATGAACCCGCACAAGCCGGGCAATCCAAGACCAGCGAAGAAAATACCCACCGCAAGCCCGCTGTAAACGGGCATCTTTGCAAACAACCCACCGAACTCGTTGAGGTTGCGGTGATGCACGCGGTCGTACACCACGCCCACCATAAAGAACATGCCGGCCGAGCTGATGCCGTGCGCGATCATTTGAAACATCGCGCCGTTCATGCCCATTTGCCAGTACTCGGGGTTGTAGTTCGTATCGGCCACGGCGCTCCACACGCCTAGCCCCAGCACTACATATCCCATGTGGCTCACCGAACTGTAAGCCACCAATCGCTTGAAGTCGGTCTGTGCCAGGGCTGCGAACGCACCGTACACCATGCTCAACACACCGATGCCGCAAACCACATAGGCGAGGTCCAACCCCGCCTCGGGGCAAATCGGGTAGCAAATACGGATGATGCCGTAGCCGCCCATCTTGAGCAGTACGCCGGCCAGAATCATCGAAATCGGCGTGGGTGCCTCCACGTGGGCATCGGGCAACCACGTATGCAACGGCACGCTCGGTACCTTAATCGCAAACCCGATGAACAGCAGCACGAACGCCCACCATTGCAACGACTTGCCAGCCCAATTCGGAGCGGTGAAAAGATCGGTGTGCTGCCCCATCTGTTGCATGGCCAGAATGTTGAACGTATGCAGCGGCTGGCCATTCGCACGGAACTCTTCAATTTGCTTACTCACAGTCGATTCGGCTTGAATGCCGGCGGCCGCCAACTGTTGGGCGTTCAACTTGGTGAGATCACTGTTGAAGTACAGCATCAGGATGGCGATCAGCATCAACACGCTGCCGAATAGCGTGTAGAGGAAAAATTTGATCGCCGCGTATTCCTTCCGGGGGCCACCCCAAATGCCGATGAGGAAGTACATCGGCAGCAGCATCACTTCCCAGAACACATAGAACAGGAAGAAATCGAGTGCGCAGAACACGCCCAACATGCCCGTTTCGAGCAGCAGAAACAGTACGCAGTAGCCTTTTTGAAGCTTCTTGATGGGCCAGCTCGCTCCCATTGCAAGCAGCGAAATGAAGGCCGTCAAAGCAACGAGCGGGAAGCTGATGCCGTCGGTTCCCATCAAATACTGAATGCCGAACGACGGAATCCAGTCGACCGCAAACAGGTTCTGCATTTCTGCGTAGCCTGCTTGGAATTGCA
Source organism: uncultured Planctomycetaceae bacterium (assembly GCA_964618225.1). Lineage (GTDB taxonomy): Bacteria > Planctomycetota > Planctomycetia > Pirellulales > Lacipirellulaceae > JABDGM01. The sequence goes on along the minus strand of CAZTWS010000019.1, from coordinate 13,635 downwards.
CTTCGCCCCAACCGAAGAGCATCGAGAGCGACATCAAGAACACGACTACAGTCGTGGCCAGCGAAATCCACTTGGCCGTTTCGCCACGCATCGGCAAAATGCCGATGAACAGCGCCACGATTGCCGGCAGAAAGACCAGCCACGTCAGGAAGACAACAGGATATGCAAAGTCGAACATTGGTCGAATTTATTGGTTAGTTTGCGTGGCTTGAGCCGAATCGGCGAGCCAGGCAACTTGCCACCACAGCGTGGTGATGATGAACAGGGCAATCGTACACACAACGATAAACATCACATACTGCCGCAGCCGCCCGGTTTGCACCGAACGCAACGACAGACCTAAGTCCCAAGTTTTTTCCGCAAGCGTGTCGACCGAGTTGTCGATGAACCAGCGATCTCCCACCACGGAGATGAACGCCGCAACGCCACGACACAAGTAAGCGAGCCCGTGCAAAATCGTGTCGATAAGCCCCCGATCCAACCACAGGGCGATGAACTTGCTGATGAGCATCGTCGGTCGAACGAACAGGTAATCGTAAAGTTCGTCGAACCACCACTTGTTCCAAGTGGCGTGGTAGAGCACGTTCAAATACCGCCGCAGCGAAGCCGCGCTGATCGTTTCCCACAGGTAAACCACCGTGGCACCCGCAATACCCGTAATCGCCACGAAGATCGCCGACCAACCAGCCGGAATTTTAACTACCGGCAAGTGGGCCGCGTGTTCATCAGGAATCACAAGACTGGTCAGCAGTGTGCCTGTCTTGTTTCCCAATTGCCCGATCGGCCGAGCCGTGTCTAACAAGTTTTCGATACCCAGCCGGCTGAAAACTCCCGGCATCCATTGCGGGAAAGTCCAGCCTACGGTCACCGCGAAAAACGCAAGCAACACGAGCGGCCCCGCCATCACCCACGGCGATTCGTGAGCATGATCGTACTTGTGATGATCGCGCGGCTTACCGGCGAACGTCATGTACCATAGGCGGAACATGTAGAACGACGTCATCAGCGCGCCAAGCAGGGGGACCACCGTGAAGATCCAAGTCCAGCCGCCGTTGGTTTGCCCGAAGTGAATCGCTTGCTCAACAATCACATCCTTCGAGTGAAAACCGCTGAAGCCGATGACAAACGGAATACCGACGCCCGCGATTGCCAAACAACCGATGAGCATCGTGTAGGCCGTAATGGGCATCTTGTGCCGCAAACCGCCCATTTGCCGCATGTCGTTCGTATGCACGGCATGAATTACCGAACCGCTGCAAAGGAACAGCAGGCTTTTGAAGAACGCATGCGTAATGAGGTGAAACAAGCCGGCGACCCAACCACCCAGGCCGAGCGCGAGCATCATGAAGCCCAGTTGGCTCACGGTGGAATAGGCGAGCACGCGCTTGATATCGACCGCCGTAATCGCGATCGTCGCCGCCAGGAACAGCGTGATGCAACCGATGATCGCAATCACTAGCAGTACCTCAGGCGTGAAGAGCGGATACGCACGGCCAACCAGGAACACGCCAGCCGCCACCATCGTAGCCGAATGCACGAGAGCGGAAACCGGCGTCGGGCCTTCCATCGCGTCTGGCAACCACACATGCAGCGGGAATTGGGCGCTCTTGCCCACGCATCCGCAAAAAATGCCGACACCCGCAATGAACAATAGCCAATAGCCGGCCGAGTTTCCTGCGCCTTCTGCCACTTTTTGGTTATCCCATTCGACCATGCTCTCTGTAGGCACCAGTTCGAAATGATGGGCTTCGGTGTGCAATATGCTGAACATACCCGGCTGCTGCACGGCACCGCTTGCATCCGTCATGTCACCAAAATTAAACGTTCCCAGCGTCGACCAAATCGCCATCAGGCCAATAAGCATGCCGAAGTCGCCCACGCGGTTCACGATGAATGCTTTATTGGCTGCCGTGCTCGCGCTGTGTCGTTCGATGTAAAACCCGATGAGGAAATAGGAGCAAATGCCCACTAACTCCCAGAACACAAACGTCATCGCTAAATTGCCGGAGATGACGATGCCCAGCATCGAGAACGAAAACAGCGAGAGATATTGGAAGAACCGATGAAACCGACCTCGACGATGCAAATGCTCGTGGTTCGGCAGATGCACTTCGTGATCGACGTAATCGTGCAACTCGTCGTGCATGTAGCCCACGGCGTAAATATGCACGCACGACGCGATGAGCGTCACCATCGCGAACATCACCACGGTAAGCGTATCGATGTAGTAACCGATCGTGAGTTTCAAGCTGCCGAACTGGGCAAGCGTGTACCAATCGCCCGATCTATAAGCCGGCGGGCCGTTGGTGCCATGGTGCGTACCTTCCTCAATGTTCTCCGCCCCCTCGGCAAACGCGGCAAGCCGGAATGGGGCAGGCGAGGAGAGCAGGGCACCCAGTTTGTCGGGCTGCTCTTTAGGGTGGTGCTCCTCGCTATGGTGAGCCTCGGCCTTGAGCGGGTTCGCCGGCAGCCAAATCGCAAATAACGCATAAGCGCTAATCAAAAATCCCAGAACGATCGCCCCGACAGAAATGTACGAGGCAATCTTCATCGTGGCATAACGAACTCGAATGCCAAGCAACTGCGGCAGCGAGTAACCGATGCAAATCACCGTGAACGATGCCAGCGGCAACAGCCACGCAATCATCAATAATGTTGGCAATCGTTCCATAAACGTCATTTGATCTTTTATGTTGCCGGGGCTCGTTCAAACCGCTTGCGGTTTAGCGCAACCCTGCCTCACCCCTGCAACTGATCCGCCTGATCCACGTCAATCGAGTTAAAACTGTTATAGAAATTTAGCGCGATCGCCAGAGCCACCGCCGCTTCAGCCGCTGCCAGCACGATCACAAACAACGACATCAATTGCCCGTCCAAACCAAAGCCGGTCGGTGAATCTCGCAAGTACCGACTACCGAACGCGATGAAATTCAAGTTCGCGCCGTTCAGCACAAGCTCGATCCCCAGCAGCACGCCGATCGCGTTGCGTTTCGTGGCCATGCACAGCGCCCCGCACACAAATAGCACCGCGCCCACGACCAAGTAATGCGCTACTCCCACCGGCTCTGTCAAAAAATCAGCCATACCTGTAGGTCAGGCTTTCCAGCCTGACGCTCCTACCAGTAACCTCAAAAATTTAATCGCTCGCGCTTAACCAAACTCACTCCCCAAATACCGCCCCGCGCCGCTTGGCTCGTGCCAAGTAAGCAGCCCCCACAAGCACCACCAACAAATGCACCGAAATGATTTCGAACACGAGCAAATACCCTGCAATTCCACCCGATTCGGGCGCATCCACGCGCGCTCCCAAGAGAGCCATGCCTATCGGCGTAGCCGTCGGCTCGAGCGCCACGGCCTCGGCGCGTTCTCGCGGCATTGCTCGCCAATCGGGCACGCTTCTCGCCGCGAAAAAGAGCAAGATGAATAAACAAGCACCCACGACCGTGGCCATCATCAATTCCGATCGGCTCGTTTTCATCGAAATGAATCGATCCTGCGACGTGAGCATCACGCCGAACACAAGTAGCACTAGCGTGCCGCCCACGTAGATCAAGAACTGCATCGAGCCGACAAAATCGGCCCCCGCTACGAAGAACAGCCCCGCCGTGCCGGCCAGCGACATCACCAGGTAGAACGCCATCCGCACGATGTTTGTGCTAACCACGACCGCAATGGCAAACGCGCACGTGGCAACCGCAAACAGGTAGAAGTAGAACGTCGGCCAATAAATCGTTTCGCTCATGGCGTGTTCAATTCATCCCTGCCAACGTGGCATCTTGGTTCGACCGTTCTCCGCTCGCCGTTCGATCGACAGGCTTCTCGACATTGGCAGCCGCCTGTGGCTCGCCCAGCATCTCGGCCAACGCATAGTTCTGCGGCGAAATTTCACCCAACCCAAAGAAAACTCGATTCGGCAACGCATACTGCCAAAGCGTCGCGCCCAAAAACGACATGGCAGCGAGCGGAACGCAGTATTTCAAACAAACCGTAATCACCTGATCGATGCGAAGCCGCGGCAACGTCCAGCGAACCCACATCATCACCGTCACGCCGACAACACCTTTGAAGATCAGATTGGCCGCGCCAAGCACATTGCCGGCAAAGCCCAGCCAGAAGCCGTTTTCGAATGTCAGCCCAAGCCAGCTTGTAACCGGCAACGGGCCGTGCCAGCCGCCAAGGAAAAGAATCGAAGCCAGCAGGCTCACCGCCAGCATCGAGCCATACTCGGCCATGAAGAAGAAACTCCATCGCAGGCCAGAGTATTCGGTATGGAAACCAGCCACCAACTCGCTCTCAGCCTCGGCTAAGTCGAACGGGGCACGGTTCACGCTTGCCGTGGCGCATGTGAAATAAACCCAGAACGTGATAAACGTGAACGGATCGCGAAACACGTACCAGTTCCAAAAACCGCCGGCCTGCCGATCGCCAATGAACACAAGGTCCATCGAGCCCGCGATAAGCACCGGTACCACCGCACACATGCCGAGTGGCACTTCGTAGCTGACCACTTGAGCCGCCTCGCGCATCGCACCGAACAGCGACCACTTCGAGGCCGAGGCATAACCGGCCAGAATCACGCCAAACACTTCCAGCCCGATAATGGCGATGACGAAAAACACCGCCACGTTCATATGCAGCGCGACAAACGGATACGCACCGCCGGCAAACGGGATCGCCACGAAAGCGATGAGGGATGCGCAAAAACTGATATACGGCGCGAGCTTGAACAAAAACTCGTCTGCCCCATCGGGCATCAAGTCTTCTTTCGTCAACAGCTTCACGCCGTCGGCCAGCGTTTGCAGCCAGCCGAACTTGCCGCCCACCCGTGTCGGGCCCAAACGGTCTTGAATGCGGCCCGAAACTTTGCGCTCCATCCAAATGAAGAGCAGGGCACCTACCGCGATAAGGTTCAGAATCAACCCGATATGCACCAACGCAGCGGCCACATATCCGACCAAGCTGTCGCGCGCCACCGACCACTCAACTCCTGGAATCCAGGAGAGCAGCCAATTGAGAAGTTGGTTGATGCCTGTTGCCACAATCCGTCTTCCTGTGCGGTTCCGCACCGCTTCGCTAACGCCAGACTCAAGTCGTGGCGTAACCCCGGCCGCCGCTCCACGTTACAGGTGCCCCCGGTTACCGGCTTCCAGAGTTTGTGAAATATCGCACACACTCCACCACATGTATAGCGGTATGCCGAAATCTTCGCTTCAACCCGGCGTCGTCCTACTCTTCTAACTCTTCTATTCGCAAAACTCCCCCAACCCCAAGCAGAGCCCATTACTTCAACGGTCAATCTCTCCCATCACGATATCGAGCGAGCCAACAATCGCCGGCACATCGGCAATCAGGCAACCGCGGCAAAGCGCGTTCGTTACCGATAAATTGCAAAAACTGCTGCTGCGTGCTCTTACTCGCCACGGAATCGCTTCGCCGTTGCTCACGAGGTAGAACCCCATTTGCCCCTTCGGGCATTCGGTTTCCAAGTAGCATTCGCCCTTGGGCAGCTTGGTGGTGAGCTTCATGGGCTCCCCATAGCTGCCTGTTGACGTGCTGTAGCGGTCGATCGCTTGTCGGCACAGGTCCACGCTCTGTACCACTTCGAGCATCCGCACATAGAACCGGTGCCAACAATCGCCCAGCACCGCTTCATGCGGCACCTCGGGGTAATCGTGGTCGTGCGGATAATGGCCATCTCGCTCGCAGATCACTTCGAAAGCGTAACCCTCGTACATCGACGTATAAATTTCTTCGCCGTCACGGCGCATGTCGTGGTCGATACCGCTGCCGCGAAGCACAGGCCCGCTCGTGCCGAAATCGATCGCCATCTGCGGCGAGATGATTCCAATGCCGGCCGTGCGTTTCACGAAAATCGCGTTCGTCGTCAGCAGCGTGTGATACTCCTCGATGATCGGCATGAACTGGTCGAGGAAATCTTCACACTTCTGCAGCCAACCGCGGGGCAAGTCAGCCGTCGCACCGCCCGGCGTAAGGTAGCTGTACGTCAAACGCGCGCCGCACGCCTCTTCGAACAAATCCAGGATTCTCTCCCGCTCGCGGAACGCGTATAAGAACGGGCTGAACGTTCCCAGATCGAGCCCATACGCGCCCATGCCCACTAAGTGACTGGCAATGCGATTCAACTCCGCAATCAACACACGAAGATGCCGCCCACGCTCGGGCACGCGATAGTTCATGAGCTTCTCGACGGTAAGCGACCAGCCGAGATTCATGTTCATCGCCGCCAGATAATCCATCCGGTCGGTGTAGGGAATCCACTGCCGCGGCGTCAGGTTTTCGCCAATTTTCTCCGCGCAGCGATGCAAATAACCAATATGCGGGATGACCTCGGAAACAATCTCCCCGTCTGTACGCAGCACAAGCCGTAGCACGCCATGCGTACTCGGATGCTGCGGCCCCATGTTCACAAGCATCTCGTCCGTACGAACGTCGAACTCGATAATTCTTGGGTCTTCAACTGCAGGCATAGATAGTGGTTAGTAGTTAGTTGCTAGTAGTTCTTTCAGATTTCCGCCTTGGCACAACATTACGGCGTATTGACTTTAGATAGGCATTCAAGCGAGGTGTAAGTTCTTCGAGCTTTGGTTTGAGTCCATCTACTTGGGGTGGAGTAAGCAGGTTTCGACGAAATGCCCGCCTCAGCCAGTACTTTGTTTCATACAGCGAACCACGAGCATACTGGATAAACTGACAATTCTCCCGATAAGTTCCGCGTCCAGTACCTTCTGCAATATTCGCTCCAATACTATCAGCAGCTCTCACTAACTGCTTTCCAACCGTGTCTTGTGCAAAATGTGGCCAATCTTTTACCGCTAACCAGACACTGTCAGATATCTCTTCGGCAAGCCGATAAACGTCCAGGTTCTCGAAGTTGGATTTCACGGTTGCTTCCGCTGCCGGATGTCTTAACCACTAACCACTATCAACTAACCACTATCTTCATCTCCCCCGAATCCCGTGATACTCAAACGGCATCTGGTAATCCTTCCGCAACGGGTGCCCCACCCAATCCTCCGGGCAAAGGATGCGGCGTAAGCTCGGGTGATCGGTGAACCAAACACCGCTCAGGTCGTATAATTCCCGCTCGTGCCAGTCGGCCGTGCTCCACAAGCTCGAAACACTCGGCAATTCCGGTAGTTCACCAACCTTGTCGTCTTTCCATCGCGGCAGCATCACTTTGAGCACCAAGCTGTGCTTGTGTTTCATGCTGTAAAGGTGATACACGACTTCGGTATGTGGTTGCCATTCACTCTTGGCCGCCTTCTTTTCGTCGGTATGCAAATAATCGACGCCCGTGATGCTGTTCAGATAATCGAACGCCAGGCTCGGATCATCGCGCAAGTGGCGGCATACCTCCACGAGCCCTTGGGGCGATACCTCAATCCACGGATCGATGTTTTCGAAGTTGGCACCAACAATTCGGTCGCCAAACTTGGCTTTGAGTTGATCTACAAACGTCGAACCGGCCATCGCAACAATCTATTTCTAGGGATGAGTAAAGTTATTCCAGCGAGCCGGGGCGTCCCGCCCCCGAGATCAAACTATTTAGTAGGTATCCGATTCCGCCACGGGCTCACGCCGACAAAATCGACTGGCTCGGCTCCACAGGTCGCGTTGGTGGCGGCGCTCTCTGCGCGCTCTCCGCATTCTGTCGCGTCAACGCACGCACCCAATCCAAGTCTCCCCGCTTCCAAACGTAGGCAAATCCTACCATCAGCACGGCAAAAAACACCCCGATATCCGCAAACGATGTCAACGCCATGTGCTGGGCTGCCGTTTGAATTGCACTGGCGTCTCCTGCTGCGATCATGCCGCCGTCCGACACGCCCAACTCACGTAACCGTGTTGCCGCCACCGCGTCGAACGCAGCCGCATGATCTTCCGCGGCGACGGTCGTTGGCGCACCAGCGGCTAATTGAGTCACTTTACCGAACACGGCTGCCCACGGGAAGAAAAACGCCACCTCCACGTCGAAGATTATGAATAAGAGCGCGACCACGTAGAACCGCAAGTCGAACTGCACGAAGCTCGAACCGATCGTCGGTTCACCGCATTCGTACACCTCCAATTTCTCGCGATTCGGCATCCGCGGCCGAACCAGCCAACCAATCACCAAGTTCGCGAACAGGAACAAAAATCCCGTCACAGCGAACAGGGCGACATAAGCAGCAATTGCAGTGGGTGTTGCCATTTGCGTTTCGGTCTGTTGTCCGTGGTCAGTAGTCCGTCGAAAATCTCGGTCGTTCCCCGCTACGGACAACGGTCGACGGACAATGGACAATCCTTATTGATTCGGTCCCCCGTGTACCGGATCGGTAATCACCTTGGCATCCGACACAGCCGTTGGGTTTAGCGTTGCCCGTCCCCATGCCACATCGAGCGGCAAACGCGAAAAGTCCACTATGCAGCCATCACGGCTATAGCAACTCAAATCGTGCGTGGCCCCCATGAAGATGCAATCCACAGGGCAGGGCTCCACGCAAAGGGCACAGAACATGCACTTCGTGTAGTCGATTGTGTAGCCCGTAATCTTGAACCCTTTGCCGGTCTCCACACGCTCCTTACCGATGTAAATGCAATCCACCGGGCAAGCCTTCGCGCACTGATCGCACGCGATGCACGTTGTGAGATCGAACCGGTGGAATCCGCGATATCGAGCAGCTACCGGAACCGGAAGCTCCGGATACTCGAAATGTTCGGTGAATGCTTTGCGTTCGGGGCGGTACGTTTTCATCCACGTACGGAACGTTACCCACATGCCATGGGCAACCGTGTATACCGCCTCGACGATATTACCCATCCACGGCCAAGCAGCCTTGATTCGATTAATCATCGCCGGCCGGATATTCCTTGAATAGAGAAACGGCATAGGAACCGTGACAAGATGCCAATCCGAGCCGTCAATATATCGAGGCATGCTCCGACTTCGCAACCGCCATCAGCAATTCTTTCTGATGAACTTTTGCATAAGCCCGCGATGGAAACGCTAAAAGCGTTACCTCCTCATTAAAGAGAGCACCTTGCTTGGTTGAAAACTTGCTGTGGGAGGCGTCTCCGACGCCGATACCGCTTTCAAGTGGCACACGTAATCGGCCTCGGAGAGGCCTCTATATCCACATGAGGCATGGTTTCAACAACAAGAGCACTACAAAAACTTCAAACCATCAACGCACGAGGGGCCCAACTCCCCTGGTGAAACGCGAGGCCAACCTTGAAGTAGAGGAGCAACTCAACCGGTCCGCCATGGAGGATTATCGGGAAGCGCTATCATCATAATTTCTGAAGCCCCCAGAGTGTGCATGCCAAAGACTGAATCTTGAGCGAAATTTTAACCGGGAAGAAAATTCCGTAAGTCGCCAAATTGTCGGGTTCCAAGGGAAAAGTTTTAGGAAGATTTGTGAAAATAGGTAGAGTTGTAGGAGAGGCATCGGTTGCGGCCTTTCCATAGCTATTTCTGGGGCCAAGCCAGCTCATAATCAGTTCCTGGCGACTTCGTCTTGTTTTCTTAAGATCAATGTTCGTAATGCTTTAGGGCTTTTCACCGCCTGCCCTTGCCGCACCCGGGGGGAGCCCATTTCTCCCCCTCAATCTCGCCTCTAAGCCAAACCGTATGCCAAAACTTTGGGGCCAAGGCAAGAATCCTGACCTTCGGCGGCAAACTTTGCTTGACTAGGCCCCTTCGCCACGTAGAGTGGATTGAAGGGGTCGTTTGCCTTAAAGGCAGCCACATCCGCCACATAGGGTTATCAAAGCCCCGGATGTCGGGCAACCGCCAAGATTCAACGTGCAAGGCGTTTGGACGTGCCACCGGAAGGAATCGAGCATGTTAGTTCTATCACGGAAAAAGAACGAAAGTATCGTCATCAACGATGATATTACGATCGTCGTGGTGGAGATCCGCGGCGACAAAGTACGCTTGGGTGTTGAAGCCCCCAAGGAAGTGCCCGTCCATCGTAACGAAGTGTACGAAGCCATTCGACGTAATCAACAACCGGAGTCTGGCGAAACGATTGCCCAGAGCGACGGTGCCACCTCTGTCGAATAGTTTATACTTCGCGGCGTATTAACCTCACTTTCGTTCGCTTGTCACTCTAGCCCTTGCTTGCTAGTATTTTCCCATGTTTCGCCATTCACGATGGCGGATCCATGCTGAAAACGATTAGGGCCAGGTTTCTCCAGGGAATAGCGTCCCACGGTTTCGTTAAACTCCAGAAGCTTTGGTTTTTGACGGAAACTGCCGATGCTTAGCGACCTGAAATCGCTGCGATCGCCGCCGTCGCCTTGACGTGAAGCCTTAATCCCCATATACAGCTAAAACACGGTAAGCGTTCCACGCTCTCACTGTGTTAATCAGATTCGATACAAGGTTCGTTGGCCAATCGGCCAGCGGCCTCCATGTGTCTTATCGCTGGCCCCGTCGTCTAGCGGTCTAGGACACCGCCCTTTCACGGCGGTAACACGGGTTCGAGTCCCGTCGGGGTCATTTTTAGCATTATTCCATTTCTTGGGGCCTTCTCGCTCCATACGCAACGCATCTTCCTATGGTGTCGCACCGCCTGTTTGCGTTTTTTGCGGCACTGGGGTTGTCTTTTCTTCTCGTGGCTTACCGTGTTCTATTGCGTGTGCCAGTCGGAAGTTGAATAAAATACGCGCATGAGCCACACGTCGCACAAGCCGACTATGATTCTCCCGGTCCCTGGCCCCCAGGCCCCAGCCCCCAGCTACGATGCCTTGTTGGTCGTATCGTTCGGCGGGCCGGATGGCCCCGACGATGTTATCCCGTTCCTGGAAAATGTGCTTCGTGGCAGGAATGTTCCCCGCGAACGCATGCTCGAAGTTGCCGAGCATTACTATCGCTTCGGTGGCCGCAGTCCGATCAACGAGCAAAACCGCGCGCTGGTTGCCGCCCTCGACGAAGAGCTCCAATCCAGCGGTGTTCCGTTGCCGATCTACTGGGGCAACCGCAACTGGCATCCGCTGCTGACTGACACCGTGCGTCAAATGGCCGCCGACGGTGTGAGGCACGCGCTTGCGTTGGTCACTAGCGTGTTCAGTTCGTACTCTGGCTGCCGTCAATATCGCGAGGACATTGCCCGGGCCCAAGCAGCCGTCGCCGCCCAAGGCATGGTGCCGCCCACCGTCGATAAGCTTCGCGTTTTCTTCAATCATCCCGGCTTCATCGAGCCGATGATCGAACACACTCGTACCGCCCTTAACCAAATTCCGGCCGACAGCCGCGATAACGCAGCGCTTATTTTCACGGCACACAGCATCCCTCAAGCCATGGCAGAGGGCTGCCGTTACGAAACACAGCTTCTCGAAGCCAGTCGCCTTGTTGCCGCGGGGGTTGGCCGCGGTGAAGCACAGTGGCGGCTCGTTTATCAAAGCCGTAGTGGGCCGCCCCAGGCAAAATGGCTTGAGCCCGATGTGGGCGATCACCTCAAACAGCTTCATAGTGTTCATCCTGATATAAAAGACGTCGTCATCGTTCCGATTGGTTTCATTTCCGATCACATGGAAGTGTTGTACGACCTCGACACCGAGGCCAAGCAGCTTTGCGCGGAGCTTGGCATCAATATGATCCGCGCCGCCACGGTCGGAACGCATCCGCGATTCATCACGATGATTCGCCAGCTCATCGGCGAGCGAATCGACGGTGCCGCAGAGCGTCTGGCAATGGGTGCTTTGGGGCCGAGCCACGATGTGTGTCCTGTTGATTGTTGCCGTTATATTCCGGGGCGTCCCACGTAGCAAAATATTTACTTCATACTTTCAACCACGAAGACGCGAAGGATTTATAGGATGCGGGATAGTGGATGCAGGGGGCAGGGGATTCCGCTGAATGCCTTGGCCCTGCCCCCTGCATCCACCATCCTGAATCCTCAAGGGCAATTCTTCTTTGTGCCTTCGTGTGTTCGCGGTTAAGAAATAACAATCATGCAAAATACTGAATTTCGTCCTCTTGGCAGTAGTGGTTTCGAGGTATCTCCCGTTGCGCTTGGTTGCTGGCCGATTGCCGGTGTTACCACGCTTGGCGTGAACGATGCCGACAGCATCGCGACGATCCTTAAGTGCTTCGAAGTCGGCATCAATCATCTCGATACGGCTCATGTTTATGGCCCGAACGGCGAAAGCGAAAATCTCATCCGTCGTGCCTTGAACGAGAACGGCAAATCGCGGCGTGATGAAGTGGTCATTGCCACCAAGTGCGGCATTCATTATGTGGATGGTGAAATGGTTACAGATAATCGGCCCGATCAGCTCAAACGCGAGGTCGATGAATCGCTGCGTCGCCTTGGTACCGAGCACGTTGAACTTCTGTATCTCCATGCTTTCGATGAGAGGACACCGCTGGCCGATTCGGCCGGTGCGCTGCGCGAAATCATGGAGGCTGGCAAAACGCGGTCGATCGGTGTCTCCAATCTCACGCTGGAGCAGATGGAGGAGTTTGCGGCCGTTTGTCCGATCGCCGCCACGCAGTTGCCGTACAACATGTTGCAGCGTGGCATCGAGGAGCGAACGATTCCGTGGTGCCTGAAGAATAACGTGGCTGTGATGATCTACTGGCCGCTGATGAAAGGCTTGCTGGCCGGGCGGATGCCGCGCGGTGGCAAGCTCGACGAGCGCGATAGCCGTCGCAACTACCCGACGTTCCAGGGCGAAGAGTTCGAGCGGAACCAGCAGTTTGTGGATCGGCTGCGGGAAGCGGCGGCACTCACCGGCCATACGGTTGCCCAACTCGTTGTGAATTGGACGATTAATCAGCCTGGCATCACGTCGGCCCTGTGCGGCGCGAAGCGACCGGCTCAAATCGAGGAGACGGCCGGCGCGATGGGCTGGCAACTCTCCACCGAGCAGCAAGCAATCATCGATGCCGCAATCGCCACCCGTGGCAAAGCGGCGGCTAAGCGTGAGTTTACCTAAATTACGCTGGCATTTGGGCGCGGAGCGGCGGAGTGCATAGGGCCGGATTACGCGCGCAAGGGTAGCGGGAGCGCGGAGCGAGCTCCGCCGCTAAATAAGTGGGTGGGTTGTCAAAGAGCGCAACGGGTTCTGGGGCGTTTGCTCCAGGCCGCTTGTGTTGTGAACCAAAAATGGTTTCTGTCATTTTCTACGGTGGTGTTTGTTTTCTTGCTGTTGATTAACGTTTCCCTTGGATGGTGATCAAGCGGATAAAAAAGAATGATGCGCGCGCACTGAGCCAACGACTTGGCGGCGGCGCTCCCTGGTGTGCAGCACCGTCACGACGACGCGAAGTTCGCGACTCATTCGTCCGAGGAGTAAATGCGGCATAATGCACCACGCGGCATTGCCCGGATCGCACGATTCCATGAGGGACGGCGCTAACCGTGTACGATGCTCGTACGTCACAGAGGCAACGCGTAGCGGCTCGACGTCTTCCGCAACGAGCTCACCAGACGACCATTTCAGGATGAGTGTACGTTAGCACAGGTGGTGGCCGTTTTCAACAAAGTTGTTCTCGGAATATTTTGGGGCTGGGAAGAAGAGGGGGAGACAAGGAGAGGGGGAGAGGGGGAAACAAGGCGTTAGTCAGGCGCTGGTGACGTAAGTTGGTAATTTTGTTTCTGAATGGTGGTTTGAGGTGGATTTGGT
>CAZTWS010000018.1:5292-55495 GCA_964618225.1 uncultured Planctomycetaceae bacterium | reverse complement strand
GAAACTCCGTCTTTCTTCTCCCTGCTCCTTGCTCCACGCTTCATCCTCCGTGCCCCTGTGGTTATTCTGAAAATCGGCATGTTACTATTGAAGCGTTCCTAAGCATTCTCATCCATTCCAGGGTCGAAGCTCTCCGCCTTGGCGATCACCACGACACCGCCCGGGCTGATGACATAACCGTTGCGGCGATCTTCCTCTTCGTCGTAACCGACTCGCGCACCTTCGGGGATGCTGACTCCCTTGTCGATGATCGCGCGGCGAATCTTCGCGTTGCGCCCAATGTTCACGCTCGAGAACACGATCGAATCCTCGACCTCGGCATAGCTATTCACTCGCGTTTGCGGGCCGATGATGCAACGCGTCACCTGGCCGCCAGAGATAATCGTGCCCCCACACACCACGCTATCGAACGCCGCGCCGCAGCGTTCGTTCGATTTGAACACGAATTTCGACGGCGGCAAATTCGGCTGGTACGTCCGCACCGGCCAATGATCGTCGTAAATGTTGAGCTGCGGCTCAACGGCCGTCAGCTCGATGTTCGCCTGATAATAACTGTCGATCGTACCCACGTCGCGCCAGTACGCGTCTCGCTTCCGATTTTCATCCAAGAACGGAAATGCCATCACGCGATGTGTGCGAACCATCGAGGGAATAATGTTCCAACCGAAGTCGTGCGAGCTATCCGGCAACCGCGCGTCGGTAATCAACTCGTCGAACAAATAATGGGCGCTGAACACATAAATGCCCATCGACGCCAGCGCGTACTCGGGATCGCCGGGAATCGTCTTCGGCTCGGCCGGCTTCTCTTCGAAACCGATCACACGGCTTTCGTTATCGACCTGCATGATGCCGAACTGCCGTGCCGCCTCTTTCGCTCGCACACGCAACGCGGCAATCGTCACATCGGCTCCTGTTTCCTGGTGAAAATCGACCATCTTGCTATAGTCCATCTTGTAGATATGGTCGCCAGCAAGGATCACCACGTACTTGGGCCGCTCTTTTTCGAGCGTATAGATGTTCTGATACACGGCATCGGCCGTGCCTTGGTACCACTGCTCATCAATGCGTTGCTGCGGCGGTACCACGTCGATAAACTCGCCCAACTCGCGGCACAGGTAGTTCCGCCAACCAAGCGTAATATGCCGATCCAGGCTCATCGCCTTGTACTGCGTGAGCACGAGAATGCGGCGCAAACCACTGTTGAGGCAATTCGACAACGTGAAGTCGATAATTCGATAAACGCCGCCAAACGGTACCGCCGGTTTCGCCCGATCGCGCGTGAGGGGCCCCAACCGCTGCCCCCGGCCTCCCGCCAAAACCACCGCCAAAACTTCCTTCATCGCCAGCGTCCTTCGCTCGGATGTCTCATCAATAACTGGCAGCCATGCATCGCAAAAACTCTCGCCAGAACTGCTATTCTAACGATTCGCCTCAAAAGGCCAAGACGAACGGATAAATGCTCGTGGAACGAGACCATTCAATGTAGCCATCTTGCTCCATAGGATGAATTTCGCTTGCGAAGCATGCAGGCCACGCTTTTTCGACGAACTTACCTCATGGAAACGATTCGTAGAACTCAATGTATTTTCGAGTCGCAGCATCCACACTAAAACGCGTCGCCACCTCCTGGCGTGCCGCGGCCGTGATTTGTTCCGCCTGCGCACGATCGTTGAACAATCGATCGGTGTGCCGCGCGCGGTCCGCCCGGCCAGACCTTTCCAACAGCGGCACTAGGTATCCTGTCACGGCGTCGCTAATCAGTTCCCGGTTGATTGGAATATCGCTTGCCACCACCGGCACTCCGGCGGCCATGGCCTCCAGAATCGGCATCGAGGGGCTGCCCCCTTCGCTGGCGTTCCACAGCACATCGAAGTGTGGCATCAATCGACCGACATCGGCCCGTTCGCCCAGAAAACGGACATGGTCCAAATCGCTGGCAAGCCTCGCGTACTGCTGCAACTGGGTACGTAACGGCCCGTCGCCGATTACGAGCAACCGAAGATTGTCGTGAAGAACACGCAGCAAATCGGCCGCCCAAATCAAGTCTTTCACTCGTTTCTCGGAGACTAATCGCCCCACGACACCAATCAGCCGAGCATCCTGGGGAACTTCCAATTCGCGAAGCAGCACCTCGCGCGGTGTATCGCTACCAGCACACGCCCTGACTGCTGGCGGAATCACGGCAGTCGAATCCATTGGCAAATCGGTAGCCTTTGCCCACCAACTGCGAATGCAATGGCTATTCGTCACCAACTTGGCACGGGCGCTCGGCATGCGTTTCGTCACCATGCGACGAAAACTGCCGGCCCAGGCGTCGATGCGGTATTGGCCAAAAACCAAACTTGGCACTTTGGCCACTCTTGCGGCCGCTGCACTGTAGGCACACGCTTCGAAATTCCATGCGTGGATCACCTCTGGCCGTAGCGTGCCGATCAACTTTCGCAATCGATTGAAAGCCAGCGGGTCGAACCGCCAACGTCGGTTCAATTCTGTGGTCGATAGAACGGCATCGCACGGTTTGTGATACGTGGGGTTGCAACGATCGAGCGCTGCGATGTGAATTTCACAACCGGCCGCGGCAAGCCCCGGAGCAAGCGTGACGACTTGCGCCGCGCTATGGCTGGAGCCTAACGTATCAATGATGTGCAAAATCCGGCGGGCCAAAACGATTCGCTACTTCTTTCGCATCGATGTTGTTTTGTTAAACCACCATCCCATCTGTAGGAGACGCCTCCTACAGGTGAGGTAATACAAGCTGCTTAGGAACGCCCCAATAATAACTTCCCTATTTTTCAGAATAACCACAGAGGGCACGGAGTTTTTTAAGATGCGGGATAGAGGATTCCGGGAGCAGGGGCATCCTACTGAATGCCTTGGCCCTGCTCCCCGCATCCACCATCCTGAATCCTAATTCTCTCCGTGTCTCTGTGGTGAATCCCATCTGCCGAAGTTGTTTTTGAGTTATCCCTTAGTTTTCAACAACGCAAAATCATTCTTTCCTTCTTATTCTATATCTTGCCTCACGTTGCCGGAGATAAATCATCCGGTTCCAGCGCGGCCACAAAGGGCAAGTTCCGAAAACGGTCTTCGTAGTCGAGCCCGTATCCGACTACGAACTCGTCTGGTATTTCGAACATGATGTAATCGGGCTGAATCGGCACCTCGGATCGATCGACCTTGCGCATCAACACGGCCGACCGCAGCGAAGCCGGCTCATGGAGCAAGAGCTGGGCCAACACTTCCACCAGCGTATGCCCGGTGTCGAAAATGTCGTCGATGACGATCACATCGCGGCCCTTCAAGCTGGGCAGCGAAGCCTGAGTTTGGGCGAAGTCGGAACGAGGCTCATCGGGCGTTCGGTAACGCGAAGCTTGGATCAACGCCACGCGCAGCGGCATTTCCAAATGTCGAATCAAGTCCGCCAAAAAAACCAGGCTGCCTGTGAGAATCGCCACCACCGTAATAGGTTTTTGACCATAAACGGCCGTCAGCCGCTCAGCCAATTCGCGCACCCCTTCACGAATTTGATCGGCGCTGAGGATTTGCTTCACGGTAGTGCTTTCTGGTCGAATAGACTCGGCGTTACCTAGTGCCCGCCACTGCGGAAAGGTTCGGCTGCGAGCGGCTATTTTACGCATCGCGGCGCGCCCCCACTAGACGATTACCGCGCAGGCAGCGAGCATTGTTGGTATGACTCATTTGGCCGGAACATGGAGCGAAGACACTGTTTCTGGCCATCGTTGTCGATTGTTCGAGCCGGACGAGCCGAGCCCTTACGCCTACACGGTGATTTATCTTCATTGCAGCTACAGTGCCTCGTTGCGTTCGCTGCCCGAGTTTACCGCGGAGTTCATCCGTTACGGCATTCGAGTGATCGAGCCGGTGAGCGGGTTGAGCTGGTGGACCAACCGCATTTGGCCCGAGTTTGATGCTGATATTTCGGCCGAGGCCTACGTGCTCGAGCGAGTGGTACCCTACGTGGCCGAGCGTTGGGGGGCAAAACCGCCGGAGCTGGCTCTGCTGGGCATTAGCATGGGCGGGCAAGCCGCGCTGCGGATGGCTTACAAGAAGCCGAATTTGTTTCCCACGGTGGCGGCCATTTCGCCGGCGATCGATTTTCAAAAACGCATCGTCGAAGGAATCGACCCGGGGCTGGAGTTCATGTATCGCGACGCCGAGGACGCGCGGCAAGACACGGCAACGCTGCATATCCATCCGCTCAACTGGCCGCGGCATCAATTCTTTTGTTGCGATCCGACCGACGTGCGCTGGCACGAATCGTGCGAACGATTGCGGATGAAACTCTATTCGCTCGGCGTGCCGTACGAGTGCGACTTGGAAACCGTGGCGGGTGGCCACAGCTTCGAGTATGCAAAACACATGGCACCGCGTGTTATGGAGTTTCTCGCCAAGAGCCTCGAACAAGAGCGGTTGCGGGTGGTTTGAGAGAGTGCTGCGAAGCGAAACTCTCGGCAAATCTCTCATCATCTCACGTTGCCCGGTTTGCGAGCGTTTTCGATACCTTTGACATCCTGCGGCGTGATTTCGAGGGACTGAATTCCTTGCACGGAAAACTCGTTTGTTGATCGGACCCAGCGAATGAGCCGGGCTGCCGGCGGAGCGCCGCCTTGGCCAGGACGCAATAAAGTGGCGGGGGTACGACCTCCTTCGAGCACAAAGGCGTCTTTCGCTTGTTCGTAAGTGGCGATTTCCGCCTGCGCCCTGAACGGGCCGTACTTGGGTACTTGTCCGCTGATGAGCACGTTGCCGGTGGCTTTGAATTGGATCGGGCCGAACGGTGGTTTTTGGCCGTTTGCGGCTACGGCACGAGTAGCGCCCTGGTCTTCGTTGATTCGCATGGTGTCGCAGGTCATGGTCATCACGTCGGGCGGGAACAACTGGGGCTGGTTGGGATCCAGCTCTTGTTCCCAGGCATCGACAGGTCCATACAGGGTGCGCACCTGGTTCTGGAACTCGACCGTTCGCAGCACGATATTGCCATTAAGACCGCCGCGGAAATCAACGCGCATGAAGTTGAGTTTTTGGCCGGGGCCGTTTTGCGCGGCGACCGGTTTGGAAGCCGCGTTGGGAGCGCCCATGAACAGAGCCAGGTTATCGCCGAGGCGCGTGGAGCGGATGGTGCCGGGACCATCGCCCACGACATTGCCTGTTTGCTGATTGATGGCCAACCGCGCGAGCTCGACGCGTTCGTGCGACGTGACGCCCATGTTGTCGCGAGTGAGGTGGTTGATCGTGACGCCGCCCAGGCATTGGAGTTCGGCGACGTCGATCGCTTTTTGATCGATCGTTTCTCCGAATTTGATATGCGTGTTGAGCCGTGCCGAGAGCTGGCTGCATTGCAGCCTGTCGTCAACGCCGGCGGCAACCACATCGCGATCGAAGGTGATCGTCGTGCCGTCGAATTGCATGCCGCCTTGCCAGGTGAGATCGAGCGGGAACGGCTGCGGCGTTTGCTGACCTTCGAGATTTCTGCTCACGAGCAACACGGCTTTGCCGGTTCCGTCGCTCCACATGCGGTTATCGCGGGCGTCGATTTCGAGTAGTCGCACGAACATCGTAACGCCGCGGCCGCTGAGTTGAGCGAGGCCCGCGGTGCCCGGCGTGCCAACGGCCGAGGTATCGTTAGCACCCGCGACGCTCGCACCTTTAAGCGTGACGAACGGAATGGAATCGAGGCGATCGACGATGAGTTGCGTTCCGCGAATTTCGAGCGGTTGTTCTTGGGCACCCGGCGTGGGCGCTTCGCGAATCAGCACGTTGCCATCGCAGGCCAGTGTGGTGGGCGAGGCCGATTTGCCGCGGAGCGTCACGTCGAGCTTCATGCGGTCGGAGCTCATGTGGAAGGCTTGTTGCATGGGCCCGGCGGCCATGCCGCCGGCGAGTTTTTCCGCGAAGCCGCCGCCCGACGGTGCCACGTTTTGTGCTGGATCCGCCTGTGCGTTCGCGTCGGCGGGGGGCTCCGGTTGAACTTGGAAGCCGACGATAAGTTCGCCGGTGCGACCGGTGAGTCGTGCCGATTGGATATCGACGTTTCCGCTCGCAAGAATACGATCGGGGACAACCTGCACCGCTTCGCCCTGCCCGGTTTTCACTTCGATGCCGCCCACCGGGGTTTCGCTATGCAACTCGCGAAGAAACATTTTAATGTGATCGGCCGACAGCGAGCCGGAGCCGGCGAAGGCTAGTTGCGGCCTGCCATCGAGCGTGAGCACGGGTTGGCCGTTCTCGCGGTTCAAATCGACCAGGGTTTGCCAGTTGGCTTGGAAGATTTGCTCGGGCTTGGTGGAATCGGGCACGTATTGGAGCGTGCCGGGGCCTGTGGCTCGGAATCGGCCAAGAGGGGTGGCCGAATCGCGGCTCGGGTGTTGGTAATCGATGATCGGCGCGCGAATGACGTTGTTATCGAACACGAGCATGGCTTCGCGCGAGCCGGCCAGCCGGACTCGTTGTTCGCGTAAGGCGATCTGAACTCGATCGCCGCGCGCTTGAGCATTGCGAGCGGGCGAAGTGACGACGACCGGGTGGCCCTTGGCAACGAGGGCAGCCGGCTCCAGTCGGCCAAGGTCGCGCTGCTGACGTTTGCCCGGATCGACCACCATCGACTGTGCTTCGGCGGTCGTGGAGTTTTTCGGCGCGAAGTGTAAATCGAGCTGGCTGCAATAAAGCTGGTCACTCGGCCCATTGGGATGAGTTTGGCGCAGGTCGACGTCGCGATCGAGGCTGGCAACGTAGCGAACAAAATCGAAAGTGAACGGGCCGCTGCAAGAGACTTCGACGGGGTCGGAATTGTTGTTCGTGATTGCGGCCGTGGGCGCAGCGTTTGTATCTTTCGTCGGTTCGGCATCGGCACCAGGGAGCAGGCTTTTCGTATCGAGATAAAGCCGCATGCGGAACTCGCGGCGAATTTCGAGCGAATCGATACCGGCGATTTTCAGGCCGCTACTGCTAGGACGGACATGCTCATCTGGCAGGAATCGGATTTCGAGCTCGCGGCCGCCGCCGACGTTCTTGCCCAAGCGAAATCGTACTGGCTTAGAACTGTAGAGCAGCTTGGCGTTCATTTCGAGGTCGGCCGTTTCGACGAGCAGGTCGTCGTCGGGGCCTTCCTCGTGCATGTCGCTGCGGATCGTGACCATGCCGGGGAATTGGCCGCCGATAATTTGGCCAATCCGGCCGAGCTCGGGGCGGAATTCGTCGAACTTGAGACGAGCGCCGCGTGGCGATTCGAGGATGATCGTATCGCGCGGCGGGGTGATGCCTTCGCGTGGCGGGGTGGGGAAAATGAGCATCGCGAAGCGCGTGATATCGACTTGGGTGTATTGGTCGTTTTTGACGCGGATTTCGTCGTGACGTTTGTAATCGTCGATGACGAGCATTGCTTTTTCGTCGGCACTGGCAAAAACCTTGGGCGGATTGACTTGCGACCAATGACCTTTGGGGAAGTAGTTTGCCAGCAGCACCTGATACCTGGTGACACTCGTGATTGCCTGCTTTACTTCGCCTTCATCGGGCTGTTGTTGTTCGCGGGCTTCGAGCGGGGGGTCGAGCATGGGCACGGCCATCAGCACGTAAGCCTGGTACGTGACGATGAGTGCGATCAACGTCGTCAGGCCTCGGAGGATGGAACGAACCATGGGATAACCTTGGATAACTCAAAAACAACTTCGGCAGAGGGGATTCACCACAGAGACACGGAGAGAATTAGGATTCAGGATGGTGGATGCGGGGAGCAGGGCCAAGGCATTCAGTAGGATGCCCCTGCTCCCGGCATCCTCTATCCCGCATCTTAAAAAACTCCGTGCCCTCTGTGGTTATTCTGAAAATCGGGAAGTTATTGAAGCGTTCCTAAGTATGTAAGTTAAATTCTACAGAGCCATGTTAATTTGGGAGGCATGGGAAGGTGTGGTTCACCAGTGCTCGACTCTCAATACCGCGTAATTCTCGGAAGGGGACAAGTTTCTGGAAGGGGACAGGTTTTTCGGGGGTGTGCTGTTTAAGTCGTAAGTCGTTGGGCTTTGGGCGCGCAGCGGGATTGGGCCGGGTGGAGATTGGCCACCGGATATTGGTGTACGGGTTAAGTGCAAATTTGTTCACTTAAGTCTAGCGGAGTGGGTGGCCGAAAGCGAGTAGTTTTTCGTTAATTTTGCGGTGACGGTTGGGGCGTTAAGCCGCGAGCGGCTGGGTGCTGGCATTGCTATCTTATTGAATCATGCATTGAGAATGAATGCGCCAGTTTGGCTGTCAGTTATCGGCAAGACAGATTGGTCGTCAGCCGAGAGCTGATGGCCGCCAGCCCAATGTCTCGCTCAGTTTCAATGCAATCATCAATAGGCGGTGCCGCCGTAGCGTTTCATCACATCGTCCCAGCGGCCGGTGTTTTTGAGGATCATTTCGATAAGCTCACGGACGGCACCATCGCCACCGCGGACGCTGGTGACGTATTTGGCGGCGCGGCGGACGTCTTCCACGGCGTCGGCCACGGCGACGCCGAGTCCGACCGAGCGGATCGTTTCCAGGTCGAGCAGGTCGTCGCCGATGTAGCAGATTTGCTCGCGCGACAAGTTGAACTCGGCGGCCAGTGCATCGACGGCCGGTAGTTTGTCGTCGATGCCGAGGCGGATGATATCGAGCCACAAGTCGGCAGCACGGCGGCGGATGGATTCGAGGTTCCGGCCCGTGACGATGCCGAATCGCTTGCCCGCTTCGCGCCACAGGCGAATGCCCATGCCGTCGCGAATGTGGAACTTCATGATCTGCTGGCCGTCGTCGATGAGTCGAATGCCGCCGTCGGTCATTACGCCATCGACGTCGCTGAGGATGAGTTCGATTATTTCGCAGGCTGCGGTTAGGGACATGGTGCGGAAGTGGAGTAGTGGAGAAGTGCGGTAGGGGAGTCGTGGAGTGGTGCAGTAGTGGAATCTTAGTGATTATTCCACCTCTCCACTGCTGCTCTACTCCACTGCTCCACTTCCCTCAGGCTGCTTTCTTCGGTGGTTTGGGTTTCTTTTCGGTGGAGGTGTTATCTTGAGCGTCAGTCTCGGCCTCGGCTTTGAGGCCGACGACGTCGGTGACATCTACGAGGCCGATGGGGCGGCCTAGTTTATCGACCACGGGCAGTTCGCTGAATTTGCGTTGGGCGAGTAGGCCGACGGCGTCGCCCACGCGGGTGCCGGTGGGCACGGTGGTGGGGCGTGCGGCCATCACGTCGCAAATGGGATGTTCGAGCGCGTTTTCGTCGCGGCGCTCGAACAAGCGGGCTAAATCGCTGTCGGTGAACAGGCCGGTTAGCTTGCCGGCTTTGTCGGTAAGCATGATGGCACCGCTGCGTCTGCCCGGTCGTGTGCAGGCGACGATGACTTCGCGAACGGTCAGCGTGTCGTTCGCCAAGCGGCACTCGTCGAGTGGGCGCATGATGTCGTCCACACGGCTAAGCTTGCGGCCCAGCGCACCGCCCGGGTGGAATCGTGCGAAGTCGTCGGCCTGGAAGTTTCGCATTTTGGAGAGCACGAGTGCGACGGCATCGCCGACGGCGAGCATCGCCGTGGTGCTGGTGCTTGGCGCGAGGCCGAGCGAACAGACTTCTTCCAAATCGCCCAGTTCGATGGTGACGGTGGCAGCTCGGCCCACTGTGCTGCCGCGCGATGCGGTGATGGCGATGAGCGGGACGCCGAAATCGCGAAGTGACGGAAGTAGCTGCACGACTTCGGCCGTTTCGCCGCTTTGGGTGAGCATGACGACGACGTCATCGGGATGGATGCGTCCCAAGTCGCCATGGAACGCTTCACCTGGGTGCATGAAATGAGCGCGCGTGCCGGTGGAGGCGAGCGTGGCGGCGATTTTTTGGCCGATGATTCCTGCTTTGCCCATACCGGTGATGATCGCGCTGCCTTTGCAGGTGAACAGCAGCTTCACGGCTTCGCAGAATGCGGAGTCGAGTCGATACGAAACTTTCCAAACGCCGGCTGCTTCGCGGCGGACGATTTCACGGGCAGCCCGTAGTTGTTCTTCGGGCGTGAGAATATTTTTAGTCGACGAACTGCGTCGTCGGGGAGCTTCCTTGCTCATCGATCGCGACTTTCCTTGACGTAATTTGTACTGGGTATGTTTAGGGATTAACCACAGAGACACAGAGGGCACGGAGAAAGGATGTGGGATGGTGGATGCAGGGAAAAGGGTAACGACTGGATGCATTGTCCCTGCTCCCCGCATCCTTCATCCTGAATCCTTAACAATTCATCTCCGTGCCCTCTGTGTCTCTGTGGTTTATCGAGTTTGAAATGGAGGGCGGATTCTAGTGTGGCGTTCGGGTTGAGACAACGCGAACCGCCCGAGGATTGATGAGCCGCTAGCTTTTGTTGAGCGCGCAAAAAAAGCTCCCAGAAAAGCGGACGTCCCAGGGGGGCAAAGGACGAAGTAACTCTTCCGGGAGCGATTGGACGCAATAACGCTTGCGTGCGGGCGGACGCCGCAGCAGACGCTTTAGGGGGGAGGAAGCATCTGACGCGCGTCGGGGAGTGTATCGTAGCGGATGGCCGGCATCCGTGCCAACACCAACCGCTGCGGGGCCTAACCTTCCCTAGCCGGGGGGCAGGCCCATCCACGTGGTTCGTTAGTCTCCGGAGCGAGCCATCGGCCGGGCTAGCAGTTGCTTTGCCAAGGCTTCAAGCCGCGTAGGTTTCGAGAAATCCGTTCACGACGATTTGCCCCGCGGGCCCCTCATTTCCATCACCCTCGTCGTGTGGGTGGGGAGAATACGTCATGGTCGAAAAGGGGTCAAGGCGAGTTTTTGCGACGAAGAATAATTCCTCATTCGATGCATCGCGAAATCACTAAGAGCGCGGATGCCGAAAGTTCCAAACATAAGGAGGAAAACGATTAACGACACACGATAGCAACGGAATGCTCGCGGCGATCCAGTGCGACCAGTGACGCCGCGGACGATTGGGAAGTAAATCGTTTGCCAGGGCTAGCAGAAGTAGCACCGGGGAGAACGTGAAAAATTGGTAGTTGATCGCCCACGTTAGCGATTTGATGGCGGGATTGTTTGAAACGCTAGCCCATTCCAAGGGCTGGAACGCCTCGCTGATGAGATTGGCGAGCATCCATAATGCTGAACTTGCGAAGTAAATTCGCCAGGGCCAGGTGTTTGCGATTCTTCGCCAACCGCATGCGAGTAGCAAATACAGAACACCGAATGGAAGGAAGCGGAGCGCACCGAGCGCTTGGAGATACGTCCAAGAAGCGATTAATTCATCAACGGTATTGATGCCCGCGATCCATCTGACGAACGACCTGGCGTAGCCGATGAGCCAGGCGGCGGATTTTTGCCAGAGCCAATAGAAGGCGATCCAGTGGCCCGGCTCGTTCCACACGCGCATGCGTCGGTACGACCAGTAGCCGAGCAGAATCAAGATGGTGGCGTTGGCCGCGTCGAGCATTGCGGCGGGCGCGGCGACGATTTGCCGATAGCGTGTGTCGGCGGCAGAGCGTTGATCGATCGCGGGGCCCACGTTGTCAGGCGTGGTGGCGGCGAATAGAAAGGCGCTGCAAACGGTGGCGTAGAGCAGAAGGTGAACGACCTGAAACGGCGGCGGGTCGAGACGCGGTAGGGAGGTGTCGTTGCTCATGGCAGAAGTGGAATGGCGGCCCAGTTCGGACGCGGCGGAGGTTGGCTTACGCGCCGGGCAGTTGGAACTGCGGGCGAATAGTAACGATCGTGCATTACCGATTGGACGACGAACTTGCCGTTTTGGTTCCGCAAGAATTCAAAGAACTTGGGTTGCGGAGTCGAGCATCGCTTCAATCGTTCGCCATTTGCTGATCCACGTCGCGCCAGAATTCGGCCGCGCGGTAGGGGCCGATGTCGCTGAATGGCGAGAAGGCCGTGAACGACTCGAAATGGAAGTTGGTGGTACTCCTGTCCACAGTATAGCAGCGGCTTAAAGTGCTGGAACTAGGTGGTAGTAGCGCCTAGCGGGATTGTATTGCAACTCTGCATTGCGGCAACTTACACGAAACTCAATACTTGTCGAGTTGCCTCGAATGAATAGATACCGAGTTTTAGCACGACGCCGATCCAGTGAGGCCAATCGCGCTTTCGGCCCTTCAGCCTGTCGCCAATGGTCGCAGTGACTAGCGAACCCAGGAGAGAAAGCGGAATAAACAGAATCAACAAATCCAATTCTCTCCGCAATGAGATGCCGAGAAGCAGCATTGCAGGACCTTGCAGACCGTAGATGATAAAATACAACTTCCAGAACGATGAGTCTGCCACCTTCAGCACAAAGTACACGCAAACGCCAAAGACGAACGGGTACGATAGAAACATGTAGACCGTCATTGGTCCAAGACCGATGACGGCTGATACGAAAGTGCCGACCGCCGAGGATTGCAACACGAGCAAGCCGTGTCCTGGTTGGTCGAAGAATGAACGGCCTTCGTAGCGCCAGCGAATGCCGAGCATCACCAGCGTTACAGCGATCGAGGTTGCCAGCACGTAGTAAATGCCCAAGCCGCTGGATAGAAACTTGGCGAATCCTGGCACGTCGCGAGCGACGATCAACTTGGCAAGCGAGAGAAGCACGGCGGCGACAGTCGTCGCCAGCAGGATATGCGAGATTCGCAGCGGCGGCGGACCATAGCGACCGATCAATTGCTCGAGCGACGGTTGGTCATCTTCATTCATCCGCGGCCCCCTGTTTCGCTCACGTCGGAATGATTTTGGGTAGTATTCTTGGGACTACGACTAACCGACAATGGCAAACCGTTCTTGCAGCGATTGCACTTCCATGTCTTCGTTGCGGAGAGCTTCGATGGCTTTGACCGCGGCGGTGGCGGCTTCGACAGTGGTGAGACATGGGACGCCGGCTTGCACCGCGGCGGCGCGGATTCGGCCTTCATCGGTGCGTGCGCCTTTGCCGCTCGGGGTGTTGAACACAAGGGCCACGTTCTTGTCGGCAAAGTAATTGAGCAGGTTCGGCTCGCCTTCTTTGAGTTTCTTGATTCGCGTGACGGGGATGCCGGCCGCCTCGAGGACGGCGGCCGTGCCGCCGCTGCCGATCAGCGAGAAGCCCATTTCGTGGAACTTGCGGGCGATTTCCACCGCGGCCGGCTTGTGGCGGTCGGCCACGCTGACAAACACGTTGCCGCTGTGCGGCAGCACGTTTCCGGCGGCGAGCTGGCTTTTGGCGAAGGCCATCGAGAACCGTTCGCTGATGCCCATCACCTCGCCCGTGGATCGCATTTCGGGACCGAGCACGATATCGACACCGGAAAATTTGATGAACGGGAACACGGCTTCTTTGACCGACACATGCGCGGGCACGGGGTCTTCGGTCACGCCCTGCTCTATTAGCGAAACGCCGGCCATCACCTTGGCGGCAATTTTAGCAACAGGCATACCTGTGGCCTTGGCGACAAACGGCACCGTGCGGCTAGCACGCGGATTCACTTCCAGAACGTAGAGCACTGGCCGAGCACTCTCGCTCCTCGCTCCTCGCTCCTCGCTCCTCGCTTCATCCTCCTCCCAGCGCACGGCGAATTGCACGTTCATGAGGCCAATGACTTTAAGCTCTTTGGCGAGCGCGACGGTCGCGGCGCGGATTTCTTCGATCACGGGGCCGGGCAAGCTGTACGGAGGAATCGCGCAGGCCGAGTCGCCCGAGTGGACGCCGGCCTCTTCGATGTGCTCCATGATGCCGGGCACGATGACGGTCGTGCCGTCGCTGATGCAATCGACATCGACCTCGGTGGCGCCTTCGAGGAAGCTGTCGATAAGCACGGGTTGCCCCTCGGCCACGATGAAGGCTTCGGCTACGAAGCGTTCCATTTGGGCCGTGTCGTAGCAAATTTCCATGGCACGGCCGCCGAGCACGAAGCTGGGTCGAACGAGCAGCGGGTAGCCGATTTTCTTGGCCTCGCGGCGGGCTTCCTCCATATTGCGAGCGATGCCATTGGGTGGCTGGCGCAAGCCGAGTTTCTTGATAAGCTGCTGGAACTTCTCGCGATCCTCGGCCATTTCGATGGCATCGACACTGGTGCCGATGATCGGAACTCCCGCAGCGGAAAGACGGCGAGCCAGGTTGAGCGGCGTTTGGCCGCCGAACTGCACGATGACGCCATCGGGCTTCACACGGTCGCAAATGTTGAGCACGTCTTCCACGGTGAGCGGCTCGAAGAAGAGCATGTCGCTCGTGTCGTAATCGGTGCTTACCGTTTCCGGGTTTGAGTTGACCATGACCGACTCGATGCCGAGCTCTTTGAGCGCGAAGCTGGCGTGGCAGCAGCAGTAATCGAACTCGATGCCCTGCCCGATTCGGTTCGGGCCGCCGCCGAGAATAATGATGGTTTTTGGCGGAGTGCTAGTAGGATGCAGAGGGCTAAGTGCGGAGGGCTGAGGGCCAGCGTTCAGGCTTCCGGCTCTCTCAACTGTCCTCTGCCTTCTGGCTTCTGCCCTCTGCTCTTTCGTCGGTATTTCGTCTTCACTCTCGTAGGTGGAGTAGTAGTACGGTGTAAACGCTTCGAATTCGGCAGCGCATGTGTCGACCGATTTGAAGGTAGCACGGACACCTTCTCGGAGGCGTTCGGCGCGGACTTCGGTTTCGGTGGTTTCGAAGATGCGAGCGAGTTGGCGGTCGGAGAATCCTTGGCGCTTGGCCGCGCGCAGTTGCTCGGCCGTGAGGATTTCGAGATGCGAAACGGGCGGACCGGCCGTGCGTTCGGGGCCGGGCACGGCGCGCTTGGCCGTATCGTGTGCGGCCAGCGAGCGCAGCGATTGTTCGGTTTCGACGATCTCGTGCAAGTTGTCGAGGAACCAAGGATCGATACCTGTAAGCTCGTGGACGCGTGCCACGTCCATGCCGCTCTTGAATGCGTAACGCAAATACCACACTCGCTCGGCTCCCGGCTTTCGCAACTTGGCGATGATCTCTTCCTCACTCGGCTGCTCGGGTGTGCCCCAGCGGTCGAGTCCGTCGCTGCCGAAGCCATCGCTGCGCACTTCGAGACCGCGTAGCGCTTTTTGGAACGATTCTTTGAACGTGCTACCAATCGCCATCGTTTCGCCCACGCTCTTCATTTGCGTAGTGAGTGTGGCATCGGCATCGGGAAATTTTTCGAAAGCAAAACGCGGCACCTTGGTGACGACGTAGTCGATCGTCGGTTCGAAACAGGCGGTCGTTTCGCGCGTGATGTCGTTCGGGAGCTCGTGCAGCCTGTAACCAACGGCGAGCTTGGCGGCGATTTTAGCGATAGGGAAGCCCGTGGCCTTCGAGGCGAGCGCGCTGGAGCGGCTTACACGTGGGTTCATTTCGATAACGATCATTCGCCCCGTGGTGGGCTGAATGGCGAACTGGATGTTCGAGCCGCCCGTTTCGACGCCGATTTCGCGGATCACGGCGAGCGAGGCGTCGCGCATGCGTTGGTACTCTTTGTCGGTAAGCGTTTGCGCGGGTGCCACGGTAATCGAGTCGCCCGTGTGAACGCCCATGGGGTCGAAATTCTCGATCGAGCAAATGATGACGACGTTATCGTCCACGTCGCGCATCACCTCCATCTCGTACTCTTTCCAGCCAATGATCGATTCTTCGAGCAATACCTGAGTAACCGGCGAGAGTTCGAGTCCACGACCGACGAGTCGATCGAATTCCTCTTCCTCGAAGGCGATGGCCGAGCCGCTACCGCCCATGGTGAAGCTTGGCCGGACGACGGCCGGCAGGCCAATGACCTTGAGCCATTCGCGAGCTTCTTCGATCGTGTGAACCGTTTTGCCACGAGGCAGATCGAGGCCGATGTTCTGCATGGCTTTTTGAAAGCGATCGCGGCTTTCGGCCTTGTCGATAACGTCGGCATTGGCACCGATCATTTCGACGCCGAATTTTTCTAATACGCCGTGGCGCGAGAGGTCCATCGCCACGTTGAGGCCCGTTTGGCCGCCGAGCGTGGGCAGCAGTGCGTCGGGGCGTTCTTTCTCGATGACTTTAGCGACGATCTCCCACGTGAGCGGTTCGATGTACGTGCGGTCGGCGGTCGACGGATCGGTCATGATCGTCGCCGGGTTCGAGTTCACGAGTACGACTTCATACCCTTCTTCGCGGAGTGCTTTGCAGGCCTGCGTGCCGGAGTAATCGAATTCGCAAGCCTGGCCAATAACGATGGGGCCTGAACCGATGATGAGAATCTTTTTGATGTCGTCGCGTCGTGGCATGAACCGAAGGGATGGGGCTAAGGGCTGGGAGGGACGGCGCGGAACGCCTGCAGTTTCACGACAGTGGACCTCGGGTTGACGTTCGCCAACGGAATTTGAGTGGATTTCAACCCAACCGCAGGGCGGCCAACGCGCGAAGTCTAAAATCGCTCAAGATTAACGCGCCTGGATGCAGACGTATAGGGTCGGCAAAATCCCACGGGGCAGATTGCCAAGTTGGGAGAAGACTTGGCTTTTTATTGGCCACGAGAAGACACGAAAAGTCGCAAGAGCAATGTTGAGAAACGAAGCAGATTCTCACGCGGGGGCGCAGAGTTCGCGGAGATTTCCGAGCAAGAGTGTTGGCTCGTTAAACCGCCATATTTTCGGACTTGGATTTTGCGTCTTGGCCTCGATTTGTTACCCTGCGATCTAACCAAGGAGAATCGCCTTGCCGCCGCCATTGAAAGTTGACACGGCCACGGAAGAAAAGTCCGTCGCCACGGGGCTTATAATGCTCGCCGCGTTGTCGTTGGCGGCTGGTGGCGTCGCGGGGCTTTTGGGGGCCCTGTTCCGCAAGGCTTTGATGGCTGCCGATCAACAGCGCGATTTATTCGCCGCGTGGTGCCAGGATCGCGAGTTGTGGGGGTTGGGGCTGCTCGTGGCATGTTGTGCTTCGGCCACCGCACTCGCCGCCTGGCTGGTGCGGCGATATTCGCCCGCTGCTTCTGGCAGCGGCATACCGAATGTCGAAGCGGTGCTCAATCATCGCGAGCCGCAACCGCCTTTAGCGCTTGTACCTGTCAAGTTGGTCGGCGGTTGGTTAGCCATTGGAGCCGGTCTCGCGCTCGGCCGCGAAGGACCGAGCGTGCAAGTTGGCGCGGGCGCTGCTCATATTGTGGCTCGCCTCGGACGCCGCAATGCGGCCGACTGCCTCACCTTACTTGCCGCCGGCGCGGGTGCTGGGCTGGCGACTGCCTTCAACGCGCCGATTGGCGGCGCGGTGTTTGTCATCGAAGAACTACTGCGAAGGTTCGAAACACGATCGTCGATCGCCACTCTCGGTGCATCGGCAAGCGCCATCGCCGTAAGCCGCATCATTCTAGGCGATGCACCCGACTTTTCGGTTCCCGACCTTCCCTATCCGGGCTTGGGCGTGTTGCCTTTCTTCATCGTCTTGGGGTTGATTACAGGTCTTTTCGGCGTGGCCTATAGTCGCGCCATTCTCGGCGGATTGAAATTGGCATCGATTCTTCTCAAACGTATCCCTGTGGAATTGCTGGCCGGCACGATTGGCGCGGCAGTGGGCGTGCTCACCTGGCTCGCCCCGACTTGGTCGGGCGGTGGCGAGGAACTCACGCAGTTGACGCTGTCCGATGCGTTTCCGGTGCCCGTTTTGTGCGGCATGCTCGCGGTTCGATTCTTTCTTGGCCCGCTCTCCTACAGCGCTCATACGCCGGGCGGCCTCTTCGCTCCCCTGCTTACCGTGGGAACGCAAATCGGCATGATCTACGGTGCCACGGTCGGTGGTTGGTTTCCGCAAATCGAATCGAGCCCGATCGCTGCCGGCGTCGTCGGCATGGCCGCGTTCTTCGCCGCCGTGGTTCGCGCGCCGCTTACGGGAATCGTGTTGGTGATCGAAATGACCGGTAGCTTCACGCTGCTGCTGCCCATGCTGTGCGCTTGCTTCGGCGCGATGATCACCACCACGCTGCTGCGTGAGCCACCCATTTACGATTCGCTGGCCGAGGGGAAGTCGAAAGCATAAAAGTTGGAGTGCTGCCCCTAAATATCGCGGTGGTTACAGCGACCGTAAGATGAATCTGACGAAATGCTGCTTTCTATTCATCTCCCGGCTTACTATCCCCCGAGCTCAACACGCTCGCATCCTGCGTACTACTAAAGCACTTTTCTCGTGTACCGACACTTCATTGGGTAGCTGGTGCAACGCCCCCAGTTCGTTCAATTTCCGAGGCATTGCTCCAGCTACTCGTCGCATGCCTTAGTCGCGAAGCGACGAAAGAGTGTAGCCGGGGACGTAAGTCCCCGGAACAGTCTATGGCTGATGATTGGAAGCCGCGAAGCGGCGAAGCTAAATCTCCGCAGCTTCCGTCGCCGCTGCGCGGCTGGATGCGTTTCAAGCCCCCATGTTCCGGGGACTTGCGTCCCCGGCTACATTCCTTGGTCGCTGCGCGACCGATGGCACTTGCATCCTCTGCTCCGCGGGGGACTAACCTATCCAATAGGAGTTTTTCACCCCAACCGGTTCACAAATCGAAAATCGCTCTAATTGGAACGACTTTCAGGTAGTTGCTTGAGCTGGTTCTTGAGTTCTACGTTTTCTGCCCGTAGCTTTTCCATAGTCGAATAAAGAACCTCCAAATCCTGCACAGTCGATTGCTTTTCAATCAAAGTGACCTGTACCTGGGGGTCTTCGATAATTTTTGCTAAATGTCGTTTGACCGCGTCCTCGGCCTCCAACACGCTCATTCCTTTCACTTCGACACGACCGTAACTTGGTCCAAGCGCTATCGTCCCCATCTTCTCCACCGGGTACGCATCGTTGATCGGGTTCCCCGCAAATGCGTTGGCCACATGAATGCGAATAACGTCACCAGGATGGACACTGTCATCGCTTTCTCGGCCACCGCGTTCGAGAGCTGCGTTTTCCTTGCGAAGCTTGGCAACTTCGGCATTAAGCTCCTCGAGCTGCCGAGTCATTTCCGTCGTGGTTCCCTGGAAAGTTATCTTGGTCGAATCGCCGAATGGGTTCGATGGTTGTCCATAAGCTACGAGCCGTGCATCGCCATTCGCAGTTTGCTCGCGTACGTGAATAATGGGGGAATTGCTTGCTGCCTCCGGAGCAGCGCCGACTTCGAGATTGGTTTTCAAGACGTTTAGTTGCTTCAACTGCTGTTCGATAAGATCGAGCTCGAGTCGCTGGTTTTCTACTTGGGCGCTTGCCGCAGCCGACTCCGCGATCCGTTGAGCAAGCTGATCCTGCGCTGTCGCCAATTCCTTGCGTATTTGTTCCAATCGATTTTCACGTAGGGCTCGCGTTTCCTCGAGTTCGCCCTGAAGCTTTTCCGGGTGACGTAGTGCGATCGACATTTCGTGGAGCTTTTCCACTTCGCGCTGCAATAGAGTCGTACTGAGTTGCTCGCGCTCCGACTTGGCCTGATCCATCGCTCGCTGCTGCAATTTGGCCTGCAGGACCGATCGCAAACCTTCGATTTTTTTATGCACAAATACGCTGCGTGGCTCGACAACAGGGAAAGCAACGAAGGTATTAGGTGATTGCGGTTCAACAGAAGCATTCGAGGTTTCGACTTTGACCGGTGCCGAGGCTTCGCTCGACTTGGCGTCGGCCTGAAGTTCAACACCCTCTGCTTCTGCCACCGCCACGCCGTGTGGTGAGTCGCCGCCCACTGCAACGGGCACTGTAAGCGTGACGACAGATAATGCGACAATCGATGTCGCCACCAAGGTTGTTTTCATCATTGAGGTACACCACATTGCTTTAATCCCTTCTTGAACGAGCTGCTGTACGGTCGGCGAGAGAGCCGTCGCCGTACCGGCAATTTTTACCGAGAGGCAAACGGCCGCCGTCGTCGCGGCAATCGTCGGCGTTACTGCCGCCGATGCCGATAGCGCGGCTCCACTAAAACCAGCCATCGCGAGTGATAGCGAAACACCGCGGCGAACCATTCGCGAACGGAGCAGGCGTCGGCCGCGTGCCAGGCGTCCTTGCACTTGGCCAACTGTCGAATCGGTTTGGCCGCAATCGACCGGCGCGATTGGCCTTCGAGGTAACGCATAACGAGAACCGCCTGATAACTGGACGGCAGCCCGCGAAGCTCTTCCATCAGCACGGAGTGCATGTGCCGATCGCCAAGCAGGGGAAGCGCGGCTTCGCCTTGCGGAGGTTCCGACGCGAGCGATTCTTCTCGCCGGCTCGATCGACGACGACGTGCGGCAATCGCGGTGCGATACGCCACCTTGTAGAGCCATGCGGCGGCCGATTCCGACGCGCGAATCGTATTCGCCTTCTGAGCCAGCACAAGGAACGTGGCTTGAAATGCGTCTTCGACATCGGCCCGATTGCGCAGCACTTGTTGGCAAACCAGCCACACGAGCCGTCCGTGCCGCTCCACCACTTCGGCGAACGCCGTTTCATCATCGTACCGATGGAACCGCATCAGCAATTCGCCGTCGGTAGCGGCCATACTGGCCACGGTTTGTGGCGGCTTCAACGCGGGTTTCACGAACGAAATCGACATAGATGCGAGAATGCCAGCGGTTGATCGTACAAAGTGCTTCTGGGGTAATAGTGTGGGCGAAGGGTCGCGCGGGATGCAAGAAAATTCAAAAAGCGTGAAATTGCCGGGAATTAGTCCATTAGAGCCCCGCGACCCGATGCCTGCCCGAGCCAAATTCAGAACTCCCCTGTTTGTTGGCTTACGGATATCGCCAGCAGTGCATGCGTGCAAATGTTAAACTGCGCCTAGCTGAGACAGAAATTTTCGGCGAGCCCTCAAAGACTCGCCGATAGGATCAACAGGAAAAAGCGGCACGGCCGCTACTATCCTGTGACTCATCGTTTGCGACGCGATTCCCGCATCGCCTTAGGGGGGAAAATTATGGCTCTTGTCTCATTGAGCGCATGGCCGCGCGTGGCGGCCGCCGCGTTCCCGGTGCTTTTTGCGCTGGCTGCCTTGGTTGGCCCAGCGCGCTCGGCTCGTGCCCAAGACATCTACAACGATGTCGTGCCTGGCTATTCCATGGATACTTGCGAGTCTGCTTGCTCGGACTGCAACAGTGGAGGTTGCGGCGGCGCATGGATTGGTGCCGAGTGGCTGCTGTGGCGGCTCGACGGCAGTAACGACCTACCGCCGCTGGTAACCGACGGTCCACTCAGCGATGGCACGGCCAACGCGGGCCGGCTCGATAACCCGAACACCCGTGTCCTTTTCGGCAACGATCAGGTTGGCGACGACTGGCGCAGCGGATACCGCATTATGGGTGGTATTTGGCTCGATTCTTGTCAATGCTGGGGTATCACCGGCGATTGGTTTGACATGTGCAACGATAGCGACAGCTATCTCTCGCCGCAGGACCCTACCCGAATCGTCACTCGCCCGTTCTTCAACACAGAACTTGGCGATGACGACACCGAACTGGTGAACGTACCGAACGAACTGAGCGGCACGGCACATGTATCGACCAGCGATGATTTCTCGGGTGCGGGCATCGCGTTGCAGAAGTGCCTTTGGCGTTGCTGCGACCCGTGCGGTTGCGGCCCTTCGTCACAAGGCTACTTGCTCGGCGGTTACCGTTACTACCGCTACGATTCAGACCTTATCATCACAGAAAACCTAACGGTTTTGCCTGGCACCACGACTCCGCTCGTGCCTGGCACCACGATTTTCGTGCAAGATGCTTTTCGCACCGAAAACACCTTCAATGGTGGTGAGATCGGCTTCGCAGGCATGGTGCAACAATCGTGCTGGTGGGTCGATGGTCTCGTCAAGATAGCCATCGGTGCGAACCGTCGCACGGTCACCATCAATGGCACGACCATTAATAACGTGCCAGGCGGTGGTACGGCTCAATTCGAGGGTGGCCTGTTGACGTCGGAAGCGACCAACATTGGCCGCTACTCAGACACCTCGGTCGCCGTGATCCCCGAATTCCGCTTGGGCGTGGGTACCTATGTGACGAATAACCTGAGCGTTCGCGCAGGGTATAACGTCATCATTTGGGATGCCGTAGCCCGCGCTGGCGACCAGTTGCCGCCAGATCTTGCGGTGGATCCACGTAACCTGCCACCGGTGCAACCAGGTGGTGGTCTCGATCCCAATTTCGCCGGCATCTTCGGCTCAGCGCTCATCGCGCATGGCTTCGACTTCGGTGTGCAGTTGACGTTCTAGAACGTTCCCCACACGTGCAAACTAGTTAATTCGGTTTCAACAGGAGTTGAGCGTGCCCACAGGGCGCGCTCAACTCTTTCTTTTGCGCCGAGGAAGCAAAGCGCTCGCCATGAAGCCGAGGGCCAACACGGCAGCCGAAGGCTCGGGCACATAGGTGATCGGGAGATCCGGCGAGGAGCCGAGCAGATATCGCTTCGACACATAACCGGCCGCCAGCCCTCGCTCGCCGAAGTTGTAGAAATCCCCTCGAACGTTGGCGGGTAACACGATGCCGACAAAAGCGTTGTTGGTAACCGTTCCTATAAAAGCACTCGCTGGGACGCCACCACTGCTCAACGCGAGCATCTTGCCAAGCGTATCAAGGCCATCGACATACTGCACGGGCTGTGCCTGCTTGATGGCATAGGTGCCCGGATCGAGATTGTTGAAGAAATAGCGGCCGTAATCGTCGGTGACGGTTTCAGCTACTAATGTTTCGGGACCGGTCTGCGAGTACAAACTGATCGTAACGCCGCCGATTACGTATTCGGGGTTCGGCTCGTCGGCAAAAGCCAGGAGTCCATCGTTATTGCGATCAATGTAAACCCATCCAGCAAGTTGGGATTTTCCGGGCGTGTGAGATTGGGCGACGACAAACGACACGTTGGTGCCAAAAAGGCAAACAATCAAAATCGCTGCCGCGCGCCAGCGGGGGCGCTGAAGCAACATAGGATAATTTCCATCGGGGGACAAATGATTGGCCGCGTTTTAAAGCGACCGGAACTGAACGACCGAAAGCGGCTGCTGGAAGCAGCTCAGGGTCATCATTAGTCCTGTACTCCGAATGGTTACCTAGTTGCCGATAGAGGCCGTGCGCAAAGGCACGTGCCGTAACACTCCCCTTATACTACCCAAGCCGAGCGAAGATGCAACGGTTTGGCAAAAAAAACTTGTCACAAAAAATGCGCGGCCTGCGTTGTGCTTGAGCATCCCTCACATTTCGTTATGCTGTAATAAGTTAAGACAAGGATCACCCAGGATTCCTAACCTTCCTTACCGCTCGCTTTGATTACCGTGGCGATCTCTTCCGCACCCATGCCCCGTTCCAGCATTTCTTGCTTGAGTTGGGTCTCAGCTCGGGTCCGCTGGATCGAGCCGTAAGCGGTTGAAATGATTCCCACCACGCCCAAAACGAGGCCAACCGCACATCCCAGGGCAACAATGAGCAGTAGCGAGCGCTGCCCCGAATCAATGCTCATAAGCACGTCGACCATGCTGTTCGCTTGGGTTACAGAATGCATAAAGCTGTGTCTCTTCCTGAATTGGCTCGTGCGTCAAGCTGAATCCAAAGCAACCGATGGTAACGGTTGCAGCGTCTTGGAATTCGCTAATAGTGGCTTATTCTTGGGCAAAGCCATTGATGTCGGCAGAGATTTGCTGATTTTACGGATTCTGGACCGGTCGATACTGCCTAATTCTTAGGCGACGGCTGCCCGCCGCTCGTTGACATTTAGCCGTAACGTGTTTACTCTAAACATGTTACTTAAACCCGCGGCGGATTGCTGAGTTGTCGGCACGTCGCCTAATTCTGCGGATCATCTACTTGGCAGCGAAACCTTGGGGCGGCGTATTCGATCAGGCGACGGACCGCCGTGTGGAAAAGTTCACCGAAAGCGTGAGCTTCGATCGGCGTCTTTACGCTCAGGACATCACCGCCTCGATCGCCCATGCTCACATGCTTTCCAAAGTGGGTGTGTTGACCGATGACGAGCGTCATCAAATCGTCACTGGCCTCGAGCAAATTGGTCGCGAGATCGCCGCCGGCGAATTCCAGTTCCGCGAAGACTTGGAAGACGTCCACATGAACATCGAGCGGTCGCTGGTCGACCGCATCGGCGATGTGGGCCGCAAGCTACACACGGGCCGCAGCCGCAACGATCAGGTGTCGACCGATCTCCGGCTGTGGGTACGCGACCAAATCGACGAAATCTCGTCGCTGCTGCTCGATTTGCAACGAGCCTTTTTGAACCGAGCCGATCGCGACGCGGGCGTCGTGTTGCCAGGTTACACGCATCTGCAGCGGGCTCAACCAGTGCTAGCAGCGCACTATTGGCTAGCTTATTGCGAGAAGTTCGACCGCGATTTCCAACGGCTTACCGATTGCCGCCTGCGCGTGAATCAACTCGCGCTGGGCACCGCGGCTTTGGCGGGCACCACGATCCCGATCGACCGCCGCATGGTGGCCAAGGAACTGAATTTCGACGGCATCCTGGCCAACAGCCTCGACTCTTCGAGCGATCGCGACTTCGTGCTGGAATTCGCGTTTTGCCTTTCGCTCATCGCCACGCACCTAAGCACTTGGGCCGAAGAGTGGATCCTTTGGTCTACCACCGAGTTCAATTTCATTCGGTTGCCCCAGGCATACTGCACGGGCTCGTCGATCATGCCGCAGAAGATCAACCCAGACGTGCTGGAACTGATTCGCGGCAAAACGGGCCGGGTTATCGGCAACCTCACCAGCCTGCTCGTGCTCGTGAAAGGCCTGCCGCTAGCCTACAACCGCGACTTGCAGGAAGACAAAGAGCGACTGTTCGACTCGGTGGATACGGTGACCGCTTCGCTGGAGCTTGCGGCAGCGGTGGTCGCCGGGGCCGAACTCAATCGCGAGGCCATCGAAGAGCGGCTGGAACGCGGCTATCTCGATGCCACCACGCTCATGGAACACCTCATCAAGCTCGGTGTGCCACAGCGCACGGCGCACGAAATCATCGGCCGGCTCGTGGCCACCGCCATGAAACGTGGCGTGGCGCTCGCCGAGTTGCCGCTGGAAGAGTTCCAATCGGCCCACGAGTCGCTCGATAAAACGGTGTACGATGTGTTGGGCGTACGTCGTGCAATTGAAGCATTCACCAGCTACGGATCGACGAATCCTGAACAGGTCGAGCATCAACTGAAGATCTGGCGCGAACGACTGGCAGACACCGAATGACTTGCGGCCGACGACAATAAAATAAATAAGCACGGCCTCACTTTTCTCATCCTCGATACGCAACCATGACGCAATCTTTCAAATACACGATGGCAACCTTAGCCGCGATTTGTTTGGCGGCGTTGTTGACCGCGCCGGCAACGGCGCAAAGTGCCAGTGCGAGCGTGGCATCAGCGGACACACCGGCGGCTCAGCCAACCGCCACGCCTGAAGCGGCACAACTTCCGACCGGCCCGGCGTTGGAAACGAACCCGGCGATCAAGGCCGTGCTCGAAACACCCCGCCAAACGCCGGCCGAATTTTTTCAAGCCGTGATCTGGCTCGTGCAGTTCGACCGACCCGATTTGGCCAAGCCGATTTTCGACGAGCTAGCGAAAATGCCGCTCACCGACGAGCAACGTATCGAGCTCGTGAGCAAATTCGGCTCGCGCGACATGCTGCAGTTGGCTCAAGCCAAAGCACTCGCACCCGCCGGCCAGCAGTTCGCGGATGCCTGCATGAAAGCCGCGGCCGCGGCGGCTAACGATCCCGAGCGTATCGCGAAGCTGGTTGCCGAGCTCAGCGATCCGTCGGCAGAAGTGCGATTGATGGCTCGCAACGATCTGGCGGCCACGGGGCAGCCGGGCATCGCCGCATTGTTGGAAGCGCTCGCCAAGGAGAAGGACGTATCACGCCGTGCCGCGCTGGAAGCGGCCGCCACCACGATGAGCCCCCTCGTGGTCGGACCGTTATTGGCAATGCAAGCCAGCAACGATCCGACAACCCGTGCGACGGCCGATCGTCTGCTGCAAGAACTCGCCGTGCAGCAGGCAGCGCCGCTGATCCCCCGCGATCCACACGCCTCGGAAGCGGCACTTCGTCGCGCGATCGAGCACTATCGCCAAGGCATGCTGCCCTTTGCGCTCGATGATCAAAACCAAATCGAATTGTGGAAATGGGACGACAAAACCAAAAAACTCTCGGCCGCGAAATATCCGGCCGACGAGGCACGCACGATGTGGATGGCGAGGCTTGCCCGACAGTTGGCCGATCTCGTTCCTCAAAACGAAGCATACGAAAAGCAAGCTTTGCTTTTGGAACTCGAAGCGGCGGCGCTTGTCGGCGACGCTAATTCATCCGCGTTTACCAAGCTGCAAGCGGTCGACTCGAGTTTGATCGATAGCTTGTTGGCCGATGCACTCGAGGCCCATTTCGAACATGCGGCAACGGCCGCGATTCAAGTTCTCGGCGATCGTCGCGATATGGGAGTGCTCTACACGGTCGATTCGCAGCCATCGCCACTTGCCAATGCGTTGCGTAGCCCGAATCGTCGCGTGCGGTTCGCGGCATTGCGGGCCATCATGGCAATCGATCCCACATCACCCTACCCTGGATCGAGCCGAGTGCCCGAGGCGGTGGCTTGGTTTGCCGCCGGCACGAACGATCGCAAGGCGGTGGTAGCCATGCCAAACATGGTGGCATCGACCAACCTGGCCGGCATGTTGGCCACGAACGGCCTGAACGCCATCGGCGTCGAAACGGGGCGCGAAGCGGTTGATCTCGCGTTGAAGACGCCCGACCTCGAAGCGATCTTCGTCGATGTGAATGTCAACTCGCCCGACATCCGTCAAACCGTATACGAACTGCGCATCAGCCCCACCACGGCGCATGTCCCGATCGCGATCGTGGCTCCAAGCAGCCGACTCGCCGCGGCCGAGCGCATTGCCGCGGAACACACGCGAGTAATT
This sequence comes from uncultured Planctomycetaceae bacterium, assembly GCA_964618225.1. GTDB lineage: Bacteria > Planctomycetota > Planctomycetia > Pirellulales > Lacipirellulaceae > JABDGM01. Next base: position 28,666 of record CAZTWS010000018.1, on the reverse strand, counting down.
GCCGTGCCGCGAATTCACTCGCCGGAAGTATTGACGCGCGTGGTCGATCGGCTCGCCGCCACGTCTGGCCGCTTTGTAACGACTCCGGCCGAGCGAAGCATGGAGTCGGTGGAAGCACTGTCGTGGTTCTCGAAACTCGCCGCGGGCACGCGCCCGTTCTACAAGCTTCGCCGCAACGAGCCAGTGCTCGAAGCGGCCCTTTACAATCCTTCGGGCGGTGAATCGGCGATTGCCGCGCTCGGCAAACTGAGCGACCCGCGCGCCCAGCGAGCGCTCGTTAATTTTGCCAGCCAGCCGACGCTGCCGATTGTCAGCCGAAAACTGGCTGCCAACGCTTTTCGCGAAAACGTATCGCTGCACGGCGTTTTGCTGACCAGTGCCGAAATCCTAGCGCAATACGATCGATACAATGCCAGTGAAACGGCCGATGCCGAAACGCAGCAAGTCCTCGGTTCCGTTTTGGATGTTATCGAATCGCCTCGCCGAGTTACGGCCGACCTGCCTCTTCCCTTCCATCCATGAGCCGCTTTTCTTCCAGTTTCGGCACTCGCAACCCGTCTGTCGAACCGCTGCCGGGCATCATCGGTTCCGGCGCGGCGATGCTCGATGTCGCGCGCCTTACTCGCCAAGTGGCGAGGAGCCGAGCGTCGGTTTTGCTACTAGGTGAAACGGGCACGGGCAAGGAACTTATCGCTCATGCGATTCACGACCTGAGCCAGCGACGCAATCGCCCGTTCGTTCGCGTGAACTGCGGTGCGCTCAGCGAAAGCCTGCTCGAAAGCGAACTATTTGGCCACGTGCGCGGCGCATTTACCGGCGCGATCGACAACCGCACCGGCCGTTTTGAAGCGGCCCATACGGGCACGATTTTCCTCGATGAAATCAACTCGACCACGCCGCATCTGCAAGTAAAACTGCTACGCGCGTTGCAAGAACGCGAGTTCGAGCGAGTGGGCGATACGCAAACAATTCGCGTCGATACGCGCGTGATTGCCGCCAGCAACCGCGACTTGCTAGGCGAGGCCGCCGCTGGGCGATTTCGCGAAGACCTTTACTACCGACTCAACGTGGTGCCCATCCAACTGCCGCCGCTGCGTGACCGACGCGAAGACATCCCCGAACTGGTCGCTCATTTTCTCGATTTATATAATGAGCAAAACGACCGTTATGTAACGCACATCGATCCCCAAGCCATTGCCGCACTGCAGCAATACCATTGGCCGGGCAACATACGCGAGCTACAGAACTGCGTGGAGCGGGCCGTGGTCATGGCCACCGGCGACGAACTTACTTGCGAACTACTGCCGACAGTCGTAACCACGGGCCGGTCGCCGCGAGCGATCGGCGCTCCGCTCGATTTCGATGGCCTCGCCGAGGAACTGGTTCATCGCGGCCTGGGCGACGCGGGCGGCGAAGCAGACGATATCCACAGTCGAATCGTCGACCGCGTAGAGCGCGAGGTGATCGCCCAAGTGCTCCGCGAGTGCGACGGCGTGCAAATCAAAGCGGCCAGCCGCCTCGGCATCAACCGCAATACGCTGCATAAGAAATTGAAACAGTATGGTTTAGACGGGGAGGAGAAGTAGAGTGGGAGAGGGGGAGATTTCGATTAGAAAACGGCATCCAACTGAATCTCCCCCTCTCCTTGTCTCCCACTCTCCCCCTCTTTTCAATAAACATGTCCGGCATTTCCATCACCTGCTTCGCGGCCAGTTACTCGCTCGCTTTCGCAATCGAGCTTGTGGGGCTCAAAGTGCGATTCGCTTGGCAGCGTGTGTTGTTGGTTGCAATAACGCTTGCCGGGCTGGTCGCGCACACGCTTTATCTGGCACGCATCGCGGGAGATGCCTCCACACTACCCGTTTCTGCCGTGGAATGGCTGCTCATCGCCGCGTGGGTGCTAGCTATCGTCTACTTGGCCGCATTGTTTTACTTACCGCGAGCGGCCATCGGCATCGTGCTACTGCCGGTGATCCTCACGCTCATTGCCGCGTCGTTTTGGGCCAGCCCCGAACCGGTTGCGCCAGAGCGATCGTTCCGCGCCTGGTCCATGTTCCACGGCATTGCCCTGCTGCTCGGTGCGGTCACCGTGTGCATCGGTTTTCTGGCGGGGCTGATGTACCTCGTGCAAAGTTATGCGCTCAAGCATGTGCATTCGGCTGCCAACGGGCTGCGGCTGCCCAGCTTGGAATGGCTCGAACGTGTGAACAGCCGATCGTTGGGCGTGTCTGCCGTGATGATCGGGCTGGGATTCATCTCGGGCATCGTGATGGCCCTCGCGCGCCATCGAGGCGAGAGCAGCTACCAGCTTTGGTCCGACCCGGTTGTGCTCAGTCTCGCGGCCATGCTCGCCTGGCTCGTAGGGGCCGAGATATTTCGCCTCGTGTATCCCGCCGCACGCCGCGGCCGCAAAGTGGCTTACCTCACTCTGGCATCGTTCGTGTTCCTTGTCATTGCCATCGTGTCGTTCATGCGACTCGATAATGTTCATGGGGCGCAAAAACCTTCAGATGTAACCAGCCAGTTGGCAAATTCCTTCAGTTTGATTGGAGCGACATATGAAAACTGAAAAATTCGTGCATTGGGAGGAAGGCGGCTTTTTCCTCGGATATTTTCAAGATTACCCCGACTATTGGACTCAAGGTTCATCGCTCGACGACCTAAAAGCCCATCTCATCGATTTATATCAAGACCTTACAAGTGGCGATGTTCCTGGCATCCGGAAAGTTGATGAGTTGGTAGTGCAATGAAACGAGTTGATTTGATCCGCGAGATCGAAGCGTTGGGCTGCGTCCTCATTAGAAACGGGGCTAAACACGATTGGTATCGCAACCCAAACACGGGCGCATCGCAAGCCGTGCCCAGACATCGAGAAATCAACGAGCATTTAGCCAGGAAAATAATCCGCACGCTTAAGGAACAGAATAAACCCTAACCCGCATGAACACCGCCGCCCGACTCACGATGATCGGTTGCAGCCACAGGCATTCGCGCCTGGCGGTGCGCGAGCGGCTTGCGTTCACATCGGCACAAACGCTCGACGCCCTGGCGGCGTGGACGGCGACCCATCCGGATGCCGAGGCCGTACTGCTCAGCACGTGCCATCGAGTCGAGTTTTATACGGCTACCGAAGTGCCCACCGCCGCCATCGACGCCCGCGTGCTAAGCGAACACTTGGCCAATTTCCATAACGTGCCGATCGAAGAAGTCCACCAGGAAATCGTGTATCTCGACGGCGAGAGCGCCGTGCGGCATTTGTTCCGCGTGGCAGCGAGCCTCGACAGCATGGTGCTGGGCGAAGCACAGATTCTCTCGCAAGTGAAGCAAGCCTACGAAACGGCCCGGCAAATCGGCAGCACCGGACCTATTACGCACGGTTTCTTTCAGACCGCGATCCGTGTGGCCCGCCGCGTGGCCCACGAAACGACGCTCCACAGACACCGGGTAAGCATTCCCAGCGTGGCGATTGCCGATTTCGCCTCGCGCATTTTCGAGACGTTCGACGACAAACGCGTACTGGTCCTCGGTGCCGGCGAAATGGCTCAGGAAACTCTGCATTACTTGTCCGACGCAGGGGCGCGGAAAATCACCGTGCTGAATCGCGACTTCACACGAGCCCAAACTCTGGCCGAGCAATGGCACGGAACGGCCGCGCCCTGGGCCGAACTCCACAAGCGATTGGTCGAGGCCGACTTGGTGATCAGCACCACGGGTGCCGACCGGCCGATCGTCACACTCGAAGATTATCAGCATTTAGTCGTGCCACGCCGTTATCAACGGCCGCTGTTCGTATTAGACTTGGCCATGCCGCGCGATTTCGAGCCGGCCATTGGCGAGGAGCTTGGTGTGTATCTATACGGAATCGACAACCTTTCGGAAGCTTGTGAACGCAATCGCAAGGCACGCGCCAGTGCGATCCCGGTAGCCGAGAAAATCATCGACGAGGAAACTCGCTCGTTCATCGCCGAAACGCGGCATCGTGCGTCAGGCCCCGTAATCGCCCGCTTCCGCGAAGGCTTGGAAACCGTGCAACTCGCCGAACTGAAGCGTCTCTACGATCGCCTGCCCCATCTGGGCGAGCGCGAACGACAGGAAATCCACCAGGCTTTCGATCGGCTAGTGGCCAAGATTCTTCACCCACCCATGGAATCGCTGCGCGATGAATCGCAGCACGAGTCGCACCCAGGGCTGCTCGAAGCACTGCAGCGACTGTTTCAACTCAAAGATCGAGATTAGCGTTATTCGGCTTACCTGAACAGCGAGCCGGGGCGTCCTCGCCCCCGAGTGTGACGCATCGATTTCTCGGGGGCGAGGACGCCCCGGCTCGCTTCCAATCAAGTCTTACCGATTTAGAGATATCGCCGCCTTTTTTACTAAGCCGCCTTGTTCCGCCTCGCGCGTTCCTACTTCTTGGCCTTCGGCATAGCCCGCCAATTAGGGTTATTCTCGTGTTCGTCGGCCATGATCTTCTGCACCTTTGCCGCGATCTCAGGATGGCTGGCCGCAATATTCTTTTCCTCGTGCGGATCGGCATTCAAATCATAAAGCTCGATCGGTCCGTTTAACGACGTGCGATAACCTTTCCATTGGTTCATGCGAACCGCCTGCTGAAACGGATGCGGGCCCTCGTAGATTTCCCAGTACAGTGAGTCATGCTTTTCTGATTGCTCCTGCCCGAGCAGCGTCGGTAGAATCGAAATTCCGTCGGTATCTTGCGGAGGATCAACCCTGGCCAGGTCACAGGCCGTTGCTAAGAAATCGACTTGGCTAGTCAGCAAATCGCTCTTTTTTCCGGCGGGAACTTTGCCAGGCCAGTAGGCGATGAACGGCGTTCGAATCCCGCCTTCGTGCAGATGCCGCTTCCAACCGCGCAATCCGCCGGTAGCGTCCCACACAGTCCGCCCCGGGCCGTCGGCACCGTTGTCGCTCGTGAAAATGACGAGCGTATTTTTGCTAAGACCCAGTTCTTCGAGTTTTGCGATCAAACGCCCTAAATCGGCATCGAATCGTGCAATCATAGCCGCGTGCGTTTTGACATTCTCCGACCAAGGGCGATCTTCGAATTCGCTCGTGTCGGGAATTTCATACAAACCGTGAGGCAGAGTCCAAGCCGCGTAGCAGAAGAACGGGCGGTCTTTATTAGCTTCGATGAATGCCACGGTTTCGTCGGTGATTAAATCTGGCGAATAAGCATCGCCTTTACCTTCTTTTCCGGGCACGCCGTTTCCGCCCGGCATGGGAACACTCTTGCTGTTCATGATCAAGAACGCCGGAAAATAGTTGTGAGCATGCGTTTGGTTGTAGTAGCCGTAGAACACGTCGAATCCTTGTTTTTCGGGCACTCCGGTCGTGCCCACATCGCCGAGCCCCCATTTACCGAATCCGCCCGTGGCATAACCGGCTTTCTTGAGTAATTCAGCAACGGTTACTTCTTCCGGCTTCAGCGGCACATGGCCGTTAAGGCTCCCGTTCGCACGGCGTGTTGCATGGCCCATATGACGACCAGTCATTAGGCCACAACGTGTGGGCGCGCACACGGCACTCGCGCTGTAGGCGTTGGTGAACTGCAAGCCTCCGACCGCAAGGCGATCGATGTTTGGCGTAGGAATGACTTCGCCGCCGTAGCAGCCGACTTCGCCAATTCCTAAGTCGTCGGCCAGGATGAACACGATGTTCGGCAGGCGCTCCCCCGCCTCGACATGAATGAAACTTCCAACAGCACAGCACAGAAAAATAGTGAATGTAAAACACGAGTGCTTCATGGAGCCGTTCCGCCTATTCATTCGAGAATGTGCAATTCAACCATGAGCTGTTCATTGTAGGCAGCAATTGTTTGGACCACATGAATTCCGCGCCACTTCTATAAAAAATCGAGTGGCCCCCAGCCACGCTCCAAGCGCAACAAAAAAGCCCCGCTCCTTCGAGCGAGGCTTCGCGCGTTTTAATACAGAAGGCTTTGAGCCTACTAACTCGGCCATTGCGAACCACTTCCTGGGCGTGGTGAGTCGGAAACAAGCACGACAAAACTTCGCCGATTATTCGACGTCGTCCTCGAAGTCTTCCTCGTCGTCGAAGTCATCTTCATCTTCGTCGTCCTCGAAGTCGTCTTCGTCGTCATCTTCGAGCTCTTCTTCATCTTCGTCGACTAGCTCGTCGTCTTCGACTTCCTCCCACTCGTCTTCCTCGTCTTCGTCGTCCTCGAAGTCGTCTTCCTCGTCATCGTCATCATCGTCATCGAAGTCATCTTCGTCGTCATCGTCGTCGAAGTCGTCGTCCTCGAGTTCTTCATCGTCCTCGAGATCATCGTCCTTCGCCGCGGTGATTTCGTCATCGAGCAAGCCGATGGCACGTAATTCTTCCAGACTCATCTCAATCTTCTCCAAGGATGTAGCTGGCCTCGATTCAGGCCGGCTCGATGCGATTCGCCGGGCGACGCGTCACCAGGCAATCGTCCCCAAAAATGCACCCACTACGTTATACCCGAGGTCGGGAAAACACACAGCCTATGCAGCTTCACAGCCGTCGGTCAACCCGCCAGACGAAACGGATTCTGAAGTAGGCGATTCTGAGTTGGATTCATCGGCCGCGGATGGCCGCTTCAATTGATCGGACCAAGGCAGTTGGTCTAAATCCGACAGACCGTAAACTTCAAGAAACCGCTTCGTTGTGCCATACCGCAAAGGCCTGCCCAACTCGTCGGAACGGCCCACAATACGTAATAGATCGCGGTCCATCAACTGCCTGAGAATATCGCCACACGCTACGCCCCGAATTGCCTCGATTTCGGCACGGAGCACGGGCTGGCGATAGGCCACCACGGCCAGCGTTTCGAGCGCGGGGGGAGACAGCCGTATTTCACGCTCTCTAGCTGCCTGGGGACGTATCCAACTGGAAAATTCGCGACGGCTAAGTAGTCGATGCCCCCCCGCCACTTGGGTTACCTGAAATGCACAGCCCCGTTCGTCGTAGAGCTCTTGCAAACCGCGTAAGAGTGTCCGGGCTTCAGTGCCGTCGCTAAGGTTTGCCAATTGTGCCAACTTTCGCAGGCTCAGCGGCTCTCTAGCCAAAAAGAGCACGGCTTCGAGCCGACTGCGTCGCAAGGCGGCTCGATCCGCGGCGCGACTTGATGAAGAAGCGCCTGACGGCGCAAACCTCGCAATCGGATGAGGCTGGCTGCGGTGAAAGGCAGTGAAAGCGGACCGCGCCGAGCTTTGACTTACCAATCTTACCACTGGAAGTTGCATAGTAACCTTCATCGCCGCTACGGCTATCTCAATTGGGGAAGCGTGCTCGGCCTCAGAGAGGCCCTCTGCAGTTTGCTTTCAACAAAGCCAGTTTTTTCGAAAGAAATTGGTGTGCCGGCACTTTATGGGGGCTCATAGGAGCCTATCTAAAAATGCCCTGGTGCCCCGCCCGCCACGCTTCGAGCTTGGCCACCACCTGTTCCACCGCGGCCGCCGGTTCCTGAGCAACCGCCTCGAAATGGTGAGCAATCAGCGATGATTGTTCCAACTTGGCCCGGCAGCTACAGCGATAAAGCTCGCCGGTGGTGCCCCACGAGTTTAACTCGGCGTCTGTGCCGCCCAATTCGTGCAACCGTGTTAGGGAAGCGGCCACGGCATCTGCCGAGGGCGGGATCGGAGCGGTTGCAGCATCCGAAGTAGCTGCCAATTCCATCGGGCCGAGAGGTATGGTCTGCGTCACCGATGGCGTCTCCGCCGAAGGATCGGCGAGCCCTTGTTGCAACGGAACGAGCTGCGGCGCTTGCGGTCCCGCCGTGGCCAAACTATTTGGCGGCACCAAGGGCGGCTGCACGGCGAGTGGCGACGCGTCGGTCGTGGGGGCGGCTGGATCCGCCGCGAGTCCTTGCACCTGGAGCGCGGCCTGCGCTTTTGCCAACGCGGTCGAGGCAAGCGCTTTGACTTGCTCCGTCGTGGGGCCGTACATTTGCCATCCTTTCACCACGCAAAACGCGGTGGCGATCATGATGGTTGCGCGAAACAGGGTCGAAATCGAGGGCATGGCGTCCTCCGAGGCTTGGGGGTCACCACCACGCGGCGGGGTGGCTGCGAAACAAGGGGGGACCATTCTGCGGGAATCTGCGGGGTCGCGAATCTTACTCGCCCCCTTTCAAGACCAGCAACGCCAGAATTGGCCATTTTTTTAAGGCATTTTTCGCCGTGCTGGCTGGCCCCTATCATGAAGGCATGGATCGGCACCTGTATCTCGACCACAACGCTACCACCCCGCTGTTGCCGGAGGTGGCCGAAGCAATGCGCGCCTGCTGGTTCGAACCGTGTTTGAATCCGGCCAGCCAGCACTCGTTCGGCCGCAAGGCAAGGCGGATTTTGGAAGATGCCCGCGATCGCATCGCCGAACTGCTCGGCGCGAAAACCACGGGCCGAGATGCCGATCGCCTCATCTTCACCAGCGGTGGTACCGAGTCGAACAATTTGGCGCTGCGAGGACTTTTGCAGGCATCCACGGCAGGTACAGGTGGTGTACGCCATTGCGTGGTATCATCCGTCGAGCATCCAAGCATCGCAATGCTTGCCGATCAATTGCAACGCGAAGGCCACTCGGCCGATCGCCTGTCAGTGAATGCCGAGGGCGTCATCCGCACCGAGCGGCTCGAATCCCTGTTGCGCGACGATACGGCTTTCGTGGCAGCCATTTTGGGCCAGAACGAAACGGGCGTCATCCAGCCGGTTGCCGAACTCGCGGCCATCAGCGCCAAGCGGAGCGTGCCGCTGCACACGGATGCCGTCCAAGCCGTCGCAAAGATCGACGTGAGTTTTCGCGAACTCGGCGCGGCAACCATGACCGTGGCGGCTCACAAGTTTCATGGCCCCGTGGGCATCGGTGCCCTGCTCGTCCGCCACGATGTTCAGCTCGCCCCACAACTCTTCGGCGGATTTCAACAATCTGGCACAAGGCCCGGTACCGAACCCGTGGCTCTGGCGGTCGGCATGTGCCGCGCTCTCGAGCTATGGTACGAACGGCGACAGCAGCGATTCGCTCATTTGCAAAGTTTGCGCGACGCATTCGAGCGGCAAGTGCTCGCCGGTTGGCCCAACGCGATCGTTGTAGGCGGAAAAGCCGATCGACTCCCTCACACCTCGAACATCGCATTCGTGGGCATCGATCGGCAGGCTCTTTTCATGGCACTCGACCAAGCCGGCATTGCTTGCTCGACCGGTTCGGCTTGCGCGAGCGGTTCCAGCGAAACTTCGCCCGTGTTAGTCGCGATGGACTGCGACGAGGCCGTTTTGGCAAGCTCGCTACGCTTCAGTTTTGGTGAGACGACCGCGGCGGCGGACATCGACGAGGCGGCCGGCCGCATCCTGGCTTGCTGCAACAACTTGCGACGAGCAAAATAGCCCGTAATTCGCGGCTTGAATACTCCCGTACGGGCTTCAAATCGGGTAGAATTTGGGTCTTGTTCGAGGCCCTGTTTTTACCCTCTCGAAACTGGTCGCAACACGGGCCAGCCATCACTCGAAAATGTCCCCTCAGGGCCATCCCTCCGAGGACGGAGCCGACGTGGTCGATTACGTAACCGAGATTCCGCTGCCAGGCAGAACGCTGCCGCTGACGGCCAAAAATTTGGCCCGTGGCTCGGTGCTGCCGTCGTTCGTCGCGGGCCCCGAAAATCGGCTTGTCGCGTCAACCTTCGAGCAGTTGTTGCGAATCGCGTCAGCCCAGCCGGAAACGGCTCCTCTGCCCCATCGACTCCCAAGCGTCGTCGCACTCTTCGGCCCTAGCGGCGTCGGAAAAACTCATTTGTTGCAAGGACTCGTTGAACACTGGCGAAAACAGCTTGGTGTTGAAACCGCGCTTTACAGCACGGCTGCCGAGTTCCGCCGCGACCTCACCGAAGCCATCGACAACAGGCAAGTCGGTGAATTTCGCCAACGCTATCGCGGCTACCGCTTGCTGGCGATCGACGACATCCACCGCCTGCCACCCGCCGACTTCGTGCTGGAAGAGCTGCGTTACACGATCGACACACTCGAAGAAACCGACTCGCAAATCGTGGTGGCGTCGCACAAGGCTCCCTCAATTCTCGCCAATTTGCCGATAGATGTGAGCAGCCGACTCACTGCGGGCCTGTTGCTTCAACTCGCACCCCCATCGAGTGAAGCTCGGCTACGAATCATTTGCCAAGTTTCCGCGTCGCTTGGGAAAAATGTTTCGATCGAAACGGCCGACAAACTTGCGTCGAGTTTAAGCGGCACCGCCCCGCAACTTATCAAGGCGCTGTACGAGTTGTGGACCTCGCCGCCCTCTGCCGCTACCACGAACACTCCGAAAACCGTTTCCACTTCGCTCCATGCTCGGCGGCAGCCCACCATGCATGAAATCATCGCCGTAGTGGCCCGATACGCAAATGTGCCACAAAAACAGCTCAAAAGCGGCGCACGCCAGCAATCCATCGTCTATGCCCGTGCAATCGCCATTTACTTGGCCCGCGAACTAGCCGCCGCTAGTTACGAACAAATCGGCCGAGCGCTCGGCGGTCGCGACCACACCACGATCATGCACAACTACCGAAAAATCGAACGTGAGTTGCCAAAAAATCTGGCAACCCAGGAAACAATCGACGACCTCAAACGCATCCTCACAACCAGATAGACCATGTGGAAAACCTGTTATGCGGCTGTCGACAACCGGCGGCAATTTTCCGCCTATCGATAACCGTGGCACCCAACCGCAACCAATCGCATTCAACGATCGACACCCCCTCGACACACAAACAACATTGCACCAACTAGTTTTCCACGCGTGCTAACTAAACACAAAGCACGAACAGCAAACGTTTTGTAACAAATCAGTTCAAGTTATCGACACCCAGGTGTCTCATACCATTACTGATACAAAGATTTAACTAATCACTAACATCATAAGACAAAATCTTCTGACTACGCCAGAAACAGGCAAGTCGAACTCGCCAGTCAGAGCCAACGATCGAAAAGGACATCACGATGAAAATCACTTGCAATCGCGAGCGGCTGCTCCATGCATTCCAAACAGTCGCTGCCGTTGCCCCAGCCCGCAGTCCCAAGCAGATTCTGCAAAACGTCAAGCTGGAAGTCGCCAACGACCATGCCACGCTAATGGCCACCGACTTGGAAGTCGGCATTCGTTACCAGGTCGAAGGGCTCGAAGTCGATGTTCCTGGCGCGGCTGTGCTGCCGGTTGGCCGCTTCGGCTTGATACTGCGAGAAAGCAGCGACGCCACGTTCCGAATCGAGTCGAGCGCCGAGGGCACCACGATCCGCGGCGAACGCAGCCAGTTCAAGCTGCCCTCCGAGAACCCGCAAGATTTCCCGGCCATTGCCGAGTTCAACGAGTCGAGCTACTACGAAATCTCCGCCCGGCTGTTCCGCGAGCTGATCCGCCGCACGATTTTCTCCACCGACAACGAAAGCAGCCGCTACGCACTTGGCGGCATCAAACTCGAGTTCGATAACAACGTGCTCACAGCCATCGGTACCGACGGACGCCGCTTGGCCAAAATGGAAGGTCCGGCCCAAGCCATCGGCGGCCCCGCACCGTTCGGCGATGTCACCGTCGTGCCCACTCGGGCCATGCAACTCATCGAACGCGCCCTTTCCGAAGATGCGAGCGAAGTGCAAATCGCCGTTCGCCAGAATGATATCCTCGTCAAAAACCCACACGGAACCATTTACTCCCGCCTGCTCGAAGGTCGTTATCCCCGCTGGCGCGATGTATTTCCCCAACGGCCCAACTCCACCAAGATCGACCTCACGGTAAGTCCCGTCTACTCCGCCGTGCGTCAGGCGGCAATCGTCACCAGCGAAGAAAGTCGCGGCATCGACTTCACCTTCGGCGGTGGCTCGCTCGTCCTCAGTGGCCAAACGGCCGAGGTCGGCCAGTCACGCGTCGAGCTGCCGATTTCCTACGACGGTGCCCCCATCACAATCGCCCTCGATCCGCGCTTTGCGATTGATTTTCTTAAAACACTCGAAGGCGAAAAAGTTTTCACGATCGACCTGCAAGACTCCGACTCAGCCGCCGTCTGCTCCACCGACGATGGCTACGGTTACGTCATCATGCCACTGGCAAGAGACAGGTAAGAATTCCCCGTACCCCGTGCCACTGCTGGCTCGCCCAGCAGTGCCCACCACAGCCACACCCTTGCACCCAACTCTGTCAACAAAATTTTCCAACCCTAAGCACAGATCGCCATCACCACCCCCGACCCCCAAATCGCCGCCGACTTCCTCGCCCGCCGCGAACGCGAACAGCGCAGATACCACGCGCGTAAGCCAAAAACACTCCGAGCTGTGCTGGCCCAACTCATCACCGCGCGCGGCTACGGCCGCGTCCAAGCAACGGCCGACTTTTCAGACGCCTGGAAGCAAGCGGCTGGCGAAACATTCGCCGCGTACGCGCAACCCGGCCGAGTCAAACGCGGCGTGCTCGAAGTATTCGTCACCAATTCGATCGTGATCCAAGAACTCACGTTCCAAAAAACACAAATCCTTGCCGCACTGCGGGAACATTCGCCAGACGCAAAAATCCGCGACCTGAAATTCCGCATCGGCACCATCAAATAAACAAGTTCACTTTTAGAACAGGAATATTGGTTAACCACGGAGAAACGAAGGACACGGAGAAGAGTTAAACAGACTTTTAGAAAACTAATTTACGCTAATCATCACTAATCGAGTGCGACAACGTTCGAACGTAAATCTCTGAAGTTCGATTGATATCAGTGATAATTAGTGTTGATTAGTGTTCAAAGAAGAAACTTTTGCAGTACTTCTCCGTGTTCTCCGTGTCTCTGTGGTTAACCAAATAAAAGAAACGCAGCACGATCAATGGCAGAAAACCAGGCAAATAACGAACCCGAGCAAAACGTTCCCCAAGGTGGCGAGTACACCTCGGAGAATCTCCAGCACCTAAGCGATCTGGAGCACGTTCGCGAACGGCCCAGCATGTACATCGGCGATACCACCGTGCGCGGCCTGCACCACCTCGTGTACGAAGTTGTTGATAACTCGATCGACGAAGCCATGGCTGATCATGCCACGGTGGTCAGCGTCTCCATCAACGTCGATGGCTCGGTCACCGTCGAAGACGATGGCCGCGGCATCCCCGTCGATCGCCATGCCCAACTCTCCGAAGAAGCCGGCCGCGAAATGTCCACGCTCGAAGGCGTGATGACCGTCCTCAAGTTCGGCGGCAAATTCGAAAAAGGCGCTTACCAAACTTCCGGCGGTCTGCACGGCGTCGGCGTCACCGTCGTCAACTTCCTCTCCGAATGGTGCGAAGTCGAAGTCTGCCGCGAAGGCCAAGTTTATCACCAGGAATACGAACGCGGCATTCCCAAAACAGACGTCCGCCGCGTCGGCAGCACCACCAAACGCGGCACGAAAACCACGTTTAAACCCGACCCGCAAATCTTCCAAACAACGAAGTTCATTTACGCTACGTTGCAAAAGCGTATCCAAGAGCTCGCCTTTCTTAACCAAGGCGTGCGCATCACCATCGCCGACGATCGTACCGGCGAGAAAGAATCGTATCAGTACGATGATGGCCTCCGCCAATACGTGCGGCACCTCAACCGCGCCAGCGAGCCCGTGCATGCCGATGTGCTTTACGTCAAAGGCGAAAGCGATGACGTGGTCGTCGAAGTGGCTCTGCAGTACTCGGCCGAATACACCGAAAATGTTCACTCCTACGTCAACAACATCAACACCACCGAAGGTGGCACCCACCTTTCCGGCTTCCGCTCCGCTCTCACCCGCTGCATCAACAAGTACGGCAAAGATAGCGGCATCTTCAAAGACCTCGTCCCCACCGGCGAGGATTTCCGCGAAGGGCTCACGGCCGTCATCAGTTGCCGCGTGCCCCATCCGCAGTTCGAAGGTCAAACCAAAACCAAACTCGGCAACGGCGAAGTCGAAGGCATCGTCAACTCGCTGTTCGGCGAATACCTCAACAAGTTTCTCGAAGAGAATCCGAAAGCCGCCAAGGCCATCGCCAACAAAGGTATGCTTGCCGCCGAAGCCCGCGTCGCCGCACGCAAACAAAAAGAACTCATCCGCGAACGCAAAGGTGCCCTCTCCGGCGGCGGCCTCCCTGGCAAGCTCCGCGACTGCTCCAGCCGCGATGTCGATAAATGCGAGCTCTACCTCGTGGAAGGCGATTCGGCCGGCGGTTCCGCCGAGGGCGGACGCATGCGCGAGTACCAGGCCATCCTTCCGCTACGCGGCAAAATCATCAACGCCTACAAATCGCGCGAAGATAAAGTCCTCGCCAACGAAGAAGTTCGCAGCATGATCTCCGCCGTGGGCACCGGCATCGGCGAAGACCAAGACCTCAGCAAACGCCGTTACGGCCGCATCGTCATCATGACCGATGCCGACGTCGATGGCTCCCACATCCGCACGCTGCTGCTCACGTTCTTCTACCGCCAAATGAACAAACTGGTCGAAGGCGGGCACGTGTACGTCGCCCAGCCGCCGCTGTTCCGCGTGCGAAACAAAAACAGCGTCTACTACGTGCAAACCGAAGACGAAATGCGCACGCAACTCCTCGACGCTGGCCTCGCCGACGCGGTGTTCAACCCCAACGATGGTCGCCTCATCGAAGGCGAAGAAATGACCCGCCTCGTCCGCACCCTGGCCACGCTCGAAGAAGCCATCCTCGCTCTCGAACGCCGCGGCGTCAGCCTCAAGATCCATGCCACCCGGCAGGATGAAAACGGCCGCCTGCCGATCTATCATGTCTTTCACGACGGCCGCGACGAATGGTTCACCTCACGCGCCGAACTCGATGAGTTCATCAGCAAACAAGAGTCGGCCAACGACGGTGCCGTCAACGTCGACGTCGGCCTCCCCACCACCCCCCAATCCGAAGTCCCCTCCACAAACGGCACTCCCACCAATTCCCCCGACGGCCTGGTCGCTTCAGCGACCAGGGAGCCCGAGCGAATCCGCATCGTCGATCTCCACGAAGTTCGCACCATCAACACGGCCCTCGCCGACCTCAGCAAGTTCAGCTTCGACATCGAATCGCTGATCCCGCAAGAGCGCACCGGCGAAGAAACATCCCGCTACACGCTCCGCCGCGGCGAAAACGAAATGGGCCTCGAAGACCTTCGCGCCCTGCCCGGCGCGATCCGCGCCGCGGGCGAAAAAGGCCTGCAGATTACGCGCTTCAAAGGCCTCGGCGAAATGAACGCCGAAGAACTCCGCGACACCACGCTCGACCCCACCAACCGCACGCTGGTGAAGATCAGCATGAACGACGTCAGCGGCGCGGACGACCTGTTCCGCGTCCTCATGGGCGACCAGGTAGAACCCCGCCGCGAGTTCATTCAGAAACATGCGCTAGATGTACGGAATTTGGATGTGTAAGTACTTTATCGATGTTAAGCAGCGATGTCATCGTTCGTAAAATTGACACGATTGCTGATCGAATTCGTCAGCATGCGATTGAGCCGGAGTACTCGAGCGAAGTTCAAAGCCACAATCGGACGCCAAATTATGAAGTGTCGGACAACGATATTTTGCGGACGATGATCGAGTTAATTGCGTACAGTCAGGGAGCGAGGGTCGATCGCATTAGTGCAATGATTGACCGCGGAGTGTTTGAAGACGTCTTTGGTTCGTTCGAACCGGCCGCAGTCGCTCAAATGGATTACGACGAGATTCGCGAGCATCATTGGGAGGGAAAGCTGTCGTCTACGCGGTTTCCACAGTAGATATTACCAGAACATCACAGGCTTATTCGGGCCAGAAATCCCATGGGGAAGAAACACTCGCTTGGTTTTCCTTCGATTGTCGACTCGAATGATCAGCTTCGCATTGCACTGCGGGATCGTCGCACATTCATCGCGAACGATCAGCTCATTTGGCCCGACGTGAGACAGCGCATACGACACGCCTCCGACAATCAGTGTTAGCACGACATTGGCCGAATAGGGGCTAGTTGCTTCCATGTCAGATAAACCGCAGCTCTTAGAACGTGCTCAGAAGTATGCCAATGCTACCGGAACGCGAATAGTTAGTATAGTTGAGTTCGGCCACGGAATGGACGGATCTGTATGGATTTCAGAACGAGATTCGGCGATCAAAATCGTTAGGAACCGAAAAAATTATGTCGACGAGCTTGAATCTTATCAAAGGCTGTAGCGTAACGGAACGCGAGAACTTTGCGGTTTTGCTGTCCCATGGCTGATTGGGTATGACGACAGTCTGCAGGCGATTGAAATGTCAATCGTGCAAAAGCCGTATCTGCTCGACTTCGGAAAGGTCCATTTTGACGGTGCGGAGCGTCAGACGTTTGACGATCGCGAGTTGGCGCGCGAGCGTGCGGTACCCGCACGAGATACACTCCTGCTGATTGGTCCCGAGTTGCATTCCTTCTGCACGTTCTCGAATCCAAATATGGTATCTACTACGTCGATCCGCGCCCAAGCAACATCGATTGCGGCGCATCCGACAAAGACGATTCCGATTGGGATAAGGAACCGGAACTCGACTACTCGCAGTACGAGGACGAACCAAAAGACGAATAGCCGCTTGGCACAATCGGGTGCCCCAAGGCGTCATGGCCCCTTCCCCATAGGATGGCCAACCAGCGGGTGCCACTGCTGGTTGCTTGAAACTCGCCACAGTGAACTGGTCCAGCAGCACTCTTATTATTGCTGCCTTGCAATCAATACTCGTTGGAAGCCGTCGGTTCACAAACCAAATTATTCAGCGCCTATAAGATGGGTTGGCTGCCCTCGGCAACCCATCAAGGCCTAAAACATCCCCGGCACGCGCGGCCCAGGTATTCCATGCGGTAAGAACATGTTGCGAGCCTTTCGCGAGTTGTCGACACGAATCAAGAGCTTCGCGTCGCCGGCCGGGATCGGGCCGCACTCGTCGCGCACGATGATTTGATTTCATTCGGGCCGACATGAGACAAGGAAAGCGTAACCCCGCCAACTAGCAGAGATAGAACGATCTTCTCAGAGTAAGGAGTGACGGTAGGCATGTCGGGGAATCAGACCTAATAACTAAGGCAGAATCTTACGCTAAGAAATAGTGGCCATCGGATATTGCGGGAGTTGCACAAATCACAATCCGCGCACTGGCCGAAAAAGAAATACTGAATCTTTGTACTCTATATGCTAGAGTGTGAACCCAAACAAGCCACTGCGTGTCGATACAATTCGAGTCACCAGCCTCCGCCCCCAGTCCCTAGCCCCCGATCCCCCAAACAGGCACGTACATACGCAAAATCCACAACTTATAGCCGGCAGACAAAACGTTCCCCCTCCGATAAAACTGAGCTATGAATGACCCGTCTCCGAACAATCAGCCGTCTCAGCATTGGCGAACGAAGTTGATTCACGCCAAGCCCGAGTTTCCCGCCGAATTTCACTCGCTCGCGTCGCCCGTTTATCGCGGCTCAACCGTCGTGTTCGAGAACTTGGCCGCGGCATTCAAAGGCTGGCGGCCAGGCAGGCCTTCGACCTACGGCATCTACGGCACACCCACCACGCTTGAGCTTGGTGCCCGCATCGCGGCCATCGAAAACGCAAAACACACGTTCGTCGTGCCCAGCGGCATGGCCGCCATCACGCTGGTCTACTTGGCCAACTGCAAAACGGGCTCGCACGTGCTCGTGCCAGAAACGGCTTACGGCAACAGCTTCGAAGTGGCCGAAGGGCTGCTAAAACCGCTCGACATCGAGGTTGAAGCCTACGACCCAATGATCGGCGGCCGCATCGCGTCGCTCATCCGAGAGAACACGTCGCTCGTTTGGACCGAGTCCCCCGGCTCGATCACGATGGAAGTGCAAGATATTCCTGCCATCGCCACCGCCGCTCATGCGAAGAACATTCCCGTCGCGATCGACAACACTTACGCGGCCGGCGTTCTGTTCGACGCGTTCGGGCACGGTTGCGACATTAGCATGCAGGCACTCACCAAGTACGTGGGCGGCCACAGCGATTTGCTGCTCGGCACGGTGTCGGTGAACAGCGATGCGGCCGTGCGGCGGGTCGGTCTCACTTACCGCCTGCTCGGTCTCAATGTTTCGCCAGACGATTCCTCGCTCGCGCTGCGTGGCCTGCAAACACTAGGCGTGCGGCTGGCACAGCTCGAACGATCCACGCTCGAAATCGCGCACTGGCTCAAGAGTCGCCCCGAGATTTCATTCGTGCTCCACCCCGCCTTGCCCGATTGCCCCGGCCACGACATTTGGAAGCGCGACTTCACCGGCTCGGCCAGCGTTTTTTCAGTCGTGTTCAAAAACGATTGGTCGGCCGAACGCGTTACGCGGTTTGTGGATGCCCTCGAGCTTTTCAAAATCGGCTACAGTTGGGGCGGCGTCACGAGCCTCGTGATGGCCTACCAAACACTTATCCGCAAGCAGCGAAAATACGGCAGGCAACTCGTACGATTCAACATCGGCCTGGAAGAGCCAGCCGACCTGATCGCCGATCTCGAACGCGCGATGAAGGAGGCGAAGTAAGAAGTTACGGTGATGGCTACTTCACGATGAGAAATGGAATGGGACGAGTGAACCGACCACTTGACTATAATGCAATGTACTTTCCGCTTAATCCTGTAAACTCTAGCGATGAGCAATTCTATGTCTGCAATCAAACTTACGGATGAAATGCGCCGTGCGTTATCAGCATGCCCCGCAGGCCCGATTCCCGTTGAGGATGAACAGACACATAGCCATTATGTGCTCTTGGCTAAAGAAGATTATTTTCGCCTCCATGAGGATTATGTCCGTCGAGAACTCGAGGTCGCCTTCGACCAAGTGGATCGTGATGAAGTAAAAAATCTGGACATGACGGAACTGATTCACCGAGCGAATCTCAGCTATACCGAACGTCAGCAACGAAAGACATAGTCATGCGGCTTCGCACTACACTCGCTGCGGAGCAAGACTTACTCGGCATTTGGAACTATATCGCTACCGATAGTCCTAGCGCAGCGGATCGGATGCTGGAGCGCATTCAAAGCCGATTTGAGCTGTTGCTTCAGGCACCTTTGTCTGGAGAATCCCAAAGCCGCTACCGAGCCGGACTACGGTCAATCGTTGAAGGTCCATACATCGTTTTCTACGAATCCCGAGCCGAAGAAATTCTTATCTATCGAATTCTACATGGCGCGAGAAGTTGGGAAGATTTGATTTCCGACTAAAACCAACAATTCACAAATGCCCACGGAACGCGAGAAAATGTTGGCTGGCGAGTTGTACGATCCGCTGGATCGCGAGCTTGCCACCGCGCGGGAGCGTGCTCGTGATTTGTGTCACGAACTGAATGCCACGCGAGAGGCGGATCAGGATCAGCGGCGGCGTTTGCTGAAGGAGCTATTTGCTGCCGGCGGCGACGATGTATGGCTGCAACCGCCGTTCTATTGCGATTACGGGTCGAACATTTATCTTGGCCGCAAATGCTTCTTTAATTTCAATTGCATCGTACTCGACGTGTGTGAGGTACGAATCGGCGACCACGTGTTCTTTGGACCGGCCGTGCAAATTTATACAGCCACGCACCCGATGGATTTCGAATTGCGGCGGACGCAGGAGTTCGGCAAACCAGTCACGATCGGAAGCGATGTATGGATAGGCGGAGGCGCCATTATCTGCCCGGGAGTGACCATAGGATCTCGGAGCGTCATTGGTGCCGGCAGCGTGGTTACTCGTGACATTCCCGCCAACGTTTTCGCAGCCGGCAATCCGTGCCGGGTGATTCGTTACCTAATTCATAGTTGAGCCTCCTTAATAAAATGTGTACGCAATTTCGCCGTAAATCCGGGTTATTCGGGCTACAATCCCAAGCGTCCAACCTCGTTGAGCGAATTCAAATCAACTGCTTCTTCTGCTTGGCTCGCCTAAGCGGTGTCGTTTACCGCAAATTTGTCGGTATTGTCCGGCAAATTCGACGCAATCGCGACAACCTGACAGCACAAAAATCGGGGCTAGGTACTGTTCCCCAATCGTCGGTCGCTGCTAGGATGAATGACTCACCCCCGCTGCAACCGCCGGTCTTTGATTGGCTTCTGTGCAAGGTTAACGATATGTCTCGTGCTGTATTGAATGCCCGCTCCACTCAGGTGCCCGAGCGCCTTTTTGAGGCAGGTACGAATATTCCGGGCGTACGGCCTAAATCACGTGCGCTGCCGATTGAACCTGTCCGTGAAGTCGCGCCGGGCGCCGTGGAGTCTGTGGCGATTCAGCCGGCCGTTAGCAGCCCTTCGCAAGATTGGCCCGAATGGTATCGCTCGAATGGTTATGAGCTGGTGAATGCTCTCACGCATGGTTTTGGCCTCGTGCTATCGATTGTCGGCGCACTCGTTATGGGTGCTACAGTCCTCTCGACCGGCGACCCTTGGCGGATTGCCGGGTGCGTCGTGTTCGTTGGCAGCATGATGGCCGTGTACGCGGCGTCCACTTTGTCGCACAGTGGATTCGCGGTGCGTTGGCGCACGTTTCTGCGAAAGGTCGATCAGGGCGTTATCTATTTGCTCGTCGTTGGTACCTACACGCCGTTTGCGCTGACGTACTTACGCACAGGCGCTGGTTGGTTCTTGTTGGCCACGCTGTGGTTAGGCGCGGTTGTGGGGCTGCTATCGAAGGTGTTGTTCGCACACCGGCTCGAGTCGGGGCTCATCTGGACCTACGTTACACTCGGTGTATTGCCGACAATTACGATCCCCTGGTTGTGGAATGTGATTCCCGCGGGCACCGGGCAATGGATGTTCCTCGGCGGCCTGTTCTACTTAGGCGGCACGTTCTTCTTGATCAACGACACACGGCGTCGTTCGTTCCATGCGATTTGGCACATGCTGGTAATTGCTGGAAGCACGTGTCATTTTCTGGGGATTCTTTCGGCCGTTGCGCAGGCGGGATAGCACTCAACGCCGTGAACCCTTTCAAAGAGGCCCCTTAGCGGCGGCGGCCACGCCGCTGCGACCAGTGTACGGCCTATCCGTACATCAACCTAAAAACGCCCAGGCCAACGCTCGAACCAGATAACCACCCCCACGGTGCCACGGGGAGAAATTAACCACAGAGACACGGAGGGCACAGAGAAGGAAGAACTTGAGAACACTGGTCCACACTAATAATCACTAATCGAGTGCAGCAACGTCACAATATAAATCTCTGAATTCCGATTGACATCAGCGATGATTAGCGTAGATCAGCGTTCTAAAAAACTCTTCTGAATCTTCTCCGTGTCCTCCGTGTCTCTGTGGTAAATCCATCTGCCGAAGTTATTTTTGAGCCATTCCTAAGCCGGCGAGCGGCTGGGGCGCTTTATTGGCGGAGGGCCGATTTGAGGAAGCGGTTCTTCAGGCCCACGAGGCCGGCGGTAGCCAACACCCAGGCTCCGACGAGGGTGCCTGCCATCGGAAATGGCACTCCGACGAACAGACCGGCGAGTAGTCCTTTGCCGAGAGCGGTCGCTTTGGTGTCTAAACCGAATCGGCGTTGGAGCACGTAGGTGCCGATGCTGCCGGCGAGAAAACCCAGGACGGCGGTTGCCGGGGTTGCAAGCCCCGCGGTTGCCACTTCGCCCGAGAAGAGGAACCAGTCGAGGCCGAGCATCAATAGACCCGTGGCGGGCAGCATGAATCGCTGCGGCGCGGGATCGAACAACCAGCTAGCCCACTCGCTAGCGCTGTTAGGATCCTGGCCTATTGGAGGCAGCAATTCTTGGTTGGCGAATTGATCGTTCATTTGTGTGTGGTGGCGCGTAGGCGCTCATCCCCCCTTTCGGTCACTTGTTACGCGAATTCTACGCAGTCTGTTCGTGCCTGGCCAACGAAATTTGGCGCGCCTCAATAATAACATCCCCATTTTCAGAATAAAACGGAGGCACGGAGGACACGGAGATTTGGAAGAGGTTTGGAACACTGATCCACACTAATAATCACTAATCGAGTGCAGGCACGTCCCAATATAAATCTCTGACTTCCGATTGACATCAGCGATGATTAGCGTAGATCAGCGTTCCAAAAAACTTTCGTAACTATCCTTCGTGCCTTAGTGGTCCAAAAACACCTTCCGAATCTCTGTGTCCTCCGTGCCTCCGTGGTTAATTCTTCCCCGTGGCACCGAGGGGGTGGATCGCTTGGGCGAGCGTTGCCTGGGCGTTTTTAAGTTGATGTACGGATAGGCCGTACACCGATCGCAGCGGCGTGGCCGTCGCCGCTAAAAGGTGACAGTGGAGCCATCTTTAGTGCGTTCCATGCAAAGGCACTTGCCCGATCTACGATCGTCGATTTCGCGTTAGGTAACCGCTCAAGCAAGCGGCCATGGCGAGGAACAATGCCGTGGGCTCTGGGACAGCGGCGAGATGATCGAAACCTGATCCGGCTCCGTTGCCGGCGGTCATGCCGAAGCTGTCTCGCCATGTATCGTAGCCGGTTGGTCCACCGAAGCTGCCTGGGTTTTTGCGCCACAGCACATAGTCAGCCGCATCGACGACGTCGTTGCCGTTGAAGTCACCGGGCAGGCCGGGGCTGATCGCCTCTCCCACGGTCAAGAGCGTGTAGCCGGTTAGGTCTCCCGAGGTGAGATACTCTAGCGTGTAGTCCACGCCGAGCGTTGCCGAGGTGAGGAGTTCCCATTCGGAGAGAGAGTCGTTCCAGTAGCGTATCGCGTCGGTTCCCTGAACCAAACCCAGGAACTGACTCAGCGAGTCATCGGCATCGCCAGAGAGCGCCAACATGCCGCCGGTGGTCATGTTGATGAAACTCGTGCCAAGCGAGCCGTTGTTGGTCGTAAGCGTTCCCGCAACGCTGACAAGTCCGCCATCTTCGATCGTGAGCGTGCCGGTGCCATTGCCAGAGCGGCCGACCCCGAGATTACCGCTGTTGATCCATTTGGAACCCGCGCCGGTGACGGTGACCGTGCCAGTCGAACCAGAATAATAGTGGCCGAGGTAGCCGCCAGAACTGCTGACAAGTCCGCCATCTTCGATGGTGAGCGTCCCGGTGCCAGAGGTGCCGATGCCGACAATCAGATCGCCGCTGTTAGTCCATTTGGACCCGGTGCCGGTGACGATGGCTGTGCCGGAACCAGAGCCCAAATTGCTATAGCCACCGAGGTAGCCGTTGGCATTGCTAACCTGCCCCCCCGCCTCAATGGTGAGTGCGCCATTGCCAGACCGGCCGACATAGAGCCCGCCGCTGTTGATCCATTTGGACCCGGTGCCGGTGACAGTGGCCGTGCCCGTCGAGCCGGATTCGTAGCCGAGGTAACCATAGGTGTAGCCTGCAGTATTGCCAACCTCTCCCCCAGCCTCAATGGTGAGCGTGCCGCTGCCAGACCGGCCGACATAGAGCCCGCCGCTGTTGATCCATTTGGACCCGGTGCC
>CAZTWS010000018.1:0-5192 GCA_964618225.1 uncultured Planctomycetaceae bacterium | reverse complement strand
GGTGACAGTGGCTGCGCCGGTCGAACCAGATGCATAGCCAAGGGTGCCAGAACTCGAGGTAACGTTCACTCCCTCAGAGATAGTCAAGCTACCAGACTGCTTGTAGCCAGCGCCTACAGGGCCTCCGCTAAACGTCACGTTCAACGTTCCGCCTGAACCAAAACCAAAGCTAACAAAACTTTGCGAAGGTCCATGCGTGGCGTCGAACACGATGTCAGTGTCCAGAACGGCTCCGTATGCCGTGATCGTTCCATTGCCATGGAGATCGCTCAGCGAGGCAAAAAGCGTGCTAGCCACGACTTCTCCCCCGTCCGACACGGTGATCGAGCCATTGCCTTCGCGGCCGACATAGAGATTGCCGTTGTTGGTCCATTTGGAACCCGCGCCGGTCACCGTGGCTGCGCCGGTCGAGCCGGATGCATAGCCGAGGTAGCTGCCACTGTCCAGAATATAGATGCTGCCCCAGGTATTGCTGATGACCTGCCCACCCGACTCGATGGTAAGCGTGCCGGTGCCAGAATAGCCGACGAAGAGACTGCTGCCGCTGTTGTTGGTCCATTTGGACCCGGTACCGGTGACCGTAGCCGTGCCCGTCGAGCCGGGTTCATAGCCGAGGTAGCCGCCCCGGTTATCACTGACCTGCCCACCCGACTCGATGGTGAGCGTACCATTGCCAGAGTGGCCGACGAAGAGATAGCTGCTGTCCCATTTGGACCCGGTGCCGGTGACGGTGGTCGTGCCCGTCGAGCCAGAGCTGTAGCCTAGAGACCCCCAATATGAGGCCAGGGAACTCCCTGCATTGACCGTCACGCTGCCATCGCTCGTGTTGCCGATGCGTCCGTCGGTGCTGCTCTTGTTCCAGGTATTCACGTTGGGGACGACGTTGCCGGTTTGCACGAGGGCCGCGGCGAGGGGATTGGGGAGCAGCGCCATCAGGAGCAGCACGAGCCACGAATAGCGGAACGGGCCGGTCATTATCGAGTGAGTTCTCGCTTGTGGGGGAAGAGTTTTTTATCGCTTGCGTCTTGCCAGCACAGGGTTTGATTGTACTTCCTTGTCGTTGTGGTTGGAACCCAATACGGGGGGCGTGGGGTGTGAGTTTGTGCGATACGATGCGCGGTTGGCGCGTATAACCCGGGCACTTCCGCCGGTCGTAGACCAGCGGCTAAATGGGGTTGGTTGCCGCGTTCTTGTGACGATGCACGGCCGTTGTTTTCCAACGGTTGTTAGGCGCGTGTTGCCAGATGATCGACGGGTGGGCTGTCTGCCGATGGCGGGTTGAGGGGTGGAAGGCCGAGGAGTTCTCGTACTTGGGGGGCAGTGACTTCGCCGCGCCAGGCGGCGAGCGTCGAGCGGACTACTTCATCTTCGAGGTTAAGGTGCAGTTCGCCGCCGCGGGTGATGAGCTTTAGGAAGTTGAGCAGGTTGGTGGCCAGCATTTGGCTGGCGTGGGTTGGTACCTCACTGGCCAAATTTGTGGGGCCAAGAATCGTTACTCCATTTTCAACGACGACTTCGTTGGCCTGGGTGAGCTCGCAGTTGCCGCCGCGTTCGGCCGCGAGATCGACAATGATCGAGCCGGGGGCCATGCCTCGCACGGCGTCGGCGGTGATGACGCGCGGCGACGGTTTGCCTGGGATAGCGGCGGTGGTGATGCACACATCACTGTTGGCCACGGTGCGGGCGATAAGCTCTCGCTGTTTGCGGTAGAAGTCTTCACCGAGTTCTTTGGCGTAACCGCCGGTGCCCTCGGCACCGGTTGTTTCCAGCGGCATTTCGACGAACTTCGCGCCGAGGCTTTCGATTTGTTCTTTAACGGCTGGCCGAACGTCGTAGCCGTGTACGATGGCCCCTAGTCGTTTTGCGGAGGCGATGGCTTGCAGGCCGGCGACACCGGCACCGATGACGAGCACCTTGGCAGGGGCGAGCGTGCCGGCGGCTGTCATCATCATGGGGAATAGTTTCGGCAAATGGTTGGCAGCAACGAGCACCGCTTTATAACCGGCAATGGTGGCCATCGACGAAAGCACGTCCATGCTCTGGGCGCGCGTGATGCGAGGGATAAGCTCCATCGCGAAGAGCGTGATGCCGCGTTCGGCCAGTTGTTGGATGGCGTCTGGGTTACCGAGTGGATCGCAAGGGGCGATGAGGACTTGCCCTTCGCGCAGCAGCTCCAAGTCGGCGGTACCGGCTTCCGGGTTTGCTCCCAGGCCGCGCACTTGTAAGACGATGTCTGCCGATTTCAACAGTTCGCGACGGTCGCCCGCGATTTCGGCTCCAGCGGCACGGTAAGCGTCGTCGGTGAACCCGGCCGCGGTGCCGGCCATCGACTCGACCACAACCTGGGCACCCAGCTTGGTGAGCGTTGGGACCACGGCGGGGATTGTGGCTACACGGCGTTCGCCGGGAAATGTTTCTTTGGGGACGGCAATAATCATGGCGCGACCTGGCAGGATAGGAGCGATTTTGGCAGACCGCTCATCCTACGAGGTGGCTGCGTCGGCGGCCAGTGGCACACAGCATTCCCCTGATCTGATCGCAACGGCGTGGGCACCGCCGCTAAGAGGTGTAGAGCATCGATTTCTGTCAGAGTGGGAGCAAGGCGTCGGTGTAGATTACCTGGTTGGCTGAACCGGTGTAGCCTTCGACGTTTTTGGGTGAATCGATGACGTAGCCAACCACGGCGACTGGTTTCGCTTCGTCGATGGAAGCGGCGATGGCTGCCGGTGCGACGACGGTTAGCCTTTCGCCGTTGTCGAGTTCGACCTGGCATTCAACGACCGAGCCGGCTGAATTGTGGCTGGCCACTTTGCCGCCGAAGAACACACCGCCGTGCTTGCGGTTCGGTGAAGCGAGCCATTTAGGAACGATCTGAGCCACTTCTTCGCGTGTATGCGAGTTGGCTAAGGTCGATCGGAATAGTTCGTCGGCCTCTTTCTTCTGTCCGGAAGCGTTTGCGGAATCGTCTCCCGAGAACACGGTTTTTTGAGCCAAATCGGCGAGGATCGAGAAGGCATAACCTTTAGCGCGTTGCACGTCTTTCCCGTCGGCAAAGTTGCCTTCGACGAGTTGATGCTGCGCCTTCTTTGCGTTCTCGATGGCCGTGCTAAGGTCCGCGTCGGTGAAGTTTGGAGCGCCGTCAACCTTTACAGGCTCGGCAAGGGTTAGTTCGGCTTCGGTTGCTGTTTCTTCCAAGTCGAACAGCGGTTCTTCCGTGAGCTTGGCCGCCGTTTGTATTTCCGCAGCCGAGGATTCCGTGGCAGGCTCGCTCGTTTCAGCCGGCATGGATTCGGTTACGGCGATATCTTCCTCTTCGACCGCTAGAGGCTCCAGGTCAGAGGCTTCCTTGGCGGGAGTTGTTGTTGCGTAACGATCGCCAACCGTGACGGTTGGGTCGGAAGCATCGGCAGTGGAAGCGTTGGTTTGGGAAGCTTCGTTGGATTCGGTATAGCTGGCTTGAACTTCGGCAGATTCTGGCTCCATGCCCGGTTCGTTGTTGGCCGGTTCGTCGGAGGTTTCTGGCGACATTGCCTGAGCGAGTTCTTCAGTAGCCGGTTCGAGGGCTTGCGGTTCACTTGGCTCGTCGAGTGTTTCTTCGCTCTCGGCTGGTTCCGTGCTGGCCACGGTATCGGACTGCGGTACGATCGGCGGCGAAACTTGCACGAAGCGATTGGTGTTTTGGAACGAGCTGGGCAACGTGGCAGAAGGCAGATATTGGGCGACTTGCAGGAAGTCCATGCTTGGGCCACGGAGCCATAGCAACACGTAGTAACCGGCAGCCAAGCCGAGGAGGCCGGCGGCGGTGACCATCATCAGCGATCGCACGAGCGAACGTTCGCGACGTTTCGTTTTCGAGTTGACGGAAGAGACTTCGGGGGCCTCGTCGTCGAATGTTTGGATAGTTGGCCGTTCTGTAATGGCGACAGGCGGTTCGAGCTCCATGGTTTCTTCGTCGCGCGTGACGGCGGCGACGAACTGCTCGTCGCTGGGGGGCTCGATGTCGTTGAGCAAATCGGCCATGCGTTCGGAATCGTCCCACGCGCCGATGGAGGCAATGGGCTGGCCCAGTTCCTCGTTCTCTGTTTGCTCCGAGGTTGGAGCAAAGCTGGCCGGGTCATCGAGGTCGAAGTCGGCGAGCCCGGTGAGTTCATCCATACGATCGGCGTCGAGGTCGATCGTCGCGTTCGCGCGTGGCGAGCCAATCGTGCTGAAATCATCGTTCGTGATTTCGGATTCGATTTCGGAAACGAGCTCGTCTAGCTCGTCAGATTCCGAAGTTGTTTCCTCGTCGGTGACCGCCGGCATGTCGGGAACTGTTTTTGCCGATCGGAACCATTCATCGATGCGTTGTGCGGTGGCTTCTAGTTCATCGGCCCGTTTCGGCTTTTCGGTTGGGGTGTCTAGCTCTAGATCGAGGTCGTCAACGGTTAAGTCTTCGAACGTTGCCGGTTTTTCGGTCGGCTCCGAAAGATGATCGAGATCGCCCAACTTTGGAAGAGCGTTGATTTCGATCGTATCGCCCTTCAATAGTTGAGGGCCATCGAGTTCTGATTCATCTACCAAGACTGCCGAGGGGACACTGCGTGTGGTCGCTTGCTGAATTTGAAAGTACGCGCTGCAACTCGGACACTTGGCCCAGGCGTCGCCCTGAGCTTCGCTCGGAATTTCCAGTTCATGATCACACTGAGGGCAACTAGCCACGCGAGCCATGGCGAGGATCTCCGTTAACTTGACGATGGCAAGGTTTCGCTTTTGGTTGCAAAACCAGATAAGTCGCTTCGGTAGCGATGATTTAGTGTACCATTCCCTTCGCGCCCACAATACAGTTTACACGGGTTGCAAAGTGATTTTGCGAGCGGGCGGAATTGGCCGTAGGGTCGGTTTAATCGGCAAGGTTAGCCGGGCAAGGAATGCTCGGTTTTTGTGCCGGTTTGCTAAGCTCGGGAGCGTGGGCTCAAGGGAGGCGGCGATTCTGTAGGCTTACGAGGCATTGAAACAGACCAGCCAAGCCGCGCAATCGTTACGATTAGTCCGAGGATGACAGCAACGATGGTGATTGCGATAAACAGATCGCGGAGGCTCTGTAGTTAATCTTTTCTGCCGAAGTGATTCGGGGATCGGGGGCTGGGGGTTGGGTCCAGGGGCTGGGGGGAAGGTTTTATTGCAAAGTGCAAAGTGAAAAATTCAAATTG
>CAZTWS010000017.1:0-56741 GCA_964618225.1 uncultured Planctomycetaceae bacterium | reverse complement strand
CATTTCATATGTGTACGAATATACATATTCCGTGGCCGTTTTCAAGTAGGAATTTTCGGCCACGGGGGAAAATTGCACGCTAAGCCGCGAGCGGTGGGAGTGGGGGCCCTGGTGCTACTGGTCGCTGAAGCGGACCAGTCCGTCAGGGGGAGGAGGACGACCAGTCCGTTGTGTGGTGGGGAGGGAAGGTGGTTGTTATTCGATGACGTCGCCGAAGGGCGTGGTGCGTCGTGGCATCCATTTGCAGAGGGCGATGCCGAAGAAGTAGAGCCCGATAAGCGGTACGCACATCAGCATCATGCTATATGGTTCGGCTGGCGTGAGAATCATCGAGATTACGGCGATGACCATTATGGCAATCCGCCAGTGGCTGGTGTAGTTGGCCACCGAGAAAATACCGATGCGTTCCAGGAAGAGCATTACAAGCGGCAGTTGAAAGCTGATGCCGAAGCCGAGCGGCATGAATAGCACGAACGACAACCAATCGTTGATGCGAAGCTCTGGGTCGATGTTCATGGACTCGTAGAACCAGAGCAAGAAGCCCAGCACGTATTTGAACGCGAAGAAGAACGCCAGCGAAGCGCCTGCCAGAAACAGTAAAATGCTGAACGGCAGGAAGATGTGAACGTATCGCTGTTCGTGCGGATACAAACCGGCCGCGATGAACGACCAGATGTAATAGAACATGAACGGGCTGGCCATCACTGCACCGAGCACGAAGGCACCTTTCATGTAGGCGATGAAAGCATCCTGGCTGCCGGTACCGATGAGTTGAAGGCGTTGATCGCGATCCACATCGTGATAGATGCGGAGCTTGATTAGTTGGTCTTTGCTGGTGATGGAGCCATCGAAATCATGCTCTGGCTCGCCCATTTGTTCGCGCCACTGGCGTGGATCGATATAGCGCTCTTCGGAAAAGAGCTGCAACTGGTTGTATTGCCGCACCGCTTCATCCAGACTTTCTGGTGCGTGTCCGCCGCTGGCTTTTCGTTGTTCCAGCCAATCGCGGAACTTGGTGTCTTCGACGCCGGTGTAGTGGTCGCGGAGTGCTTCGCGGAGGGGTGTCTGGATGTAATCGACCAGTTGTCGGCCGAAGATCAGGCCGATGGCGACGCCGATGGTCAACGCCAGGGCTGCCTTCAAAAGTGCCGAACGAAGCTCTTCGAGGTGTTCCCCGAAGGTCATCTTGCTGCTTTCGAAGAGATCTTCGTCGTTGGAACGTTGCACGGAAGGCGGTTATGGCGGGAAAGTTGATTGGTGGGAAAAGCAGTGAAGGTGTTTACCTAAACTGATGATAACTGCGTGGACGGATTGCTACAACGCAGTCTTGCTTTTGAGGCGAATCAAGACATTTCAGAATGCTTTATAAACCGAGAGTTCGAAGCTTCTGCGTTTGAAATTGCTGAGAAGCCGGCCTCATAGAGGCCAGCTACAGTAGTGTAGAATGTGTTTTTTCAAAGTTTTCTGTTCGTGAGATCATCGGTTCAGCGATGTCGTTACCACTACTTGAATTTGGCCCGTTGTTGCGTGAGTACATTTGGGGCGGGCGTCGCTTGGGCGATTTGGGCAAGCCCCTCGGCAGCGGCGAGCACTATGCCGAGAGTTGGGAAGTGGTCGACCATGGAGATGGCCAGAGCATCGTTCGTGGTGGTGAATTCGATGGCGTGACTCTTCACGAATTGGCCACGAAGCATGGTCGTGAGCTTTTCGGACGACATTTTCCTCAGCGGCAATTTCCGCTGTTGTTCAAGTATCTTGATTGTCAGCGCACGCTTTCGGTGCAGGTACACCCGAACGATGAGCAGGGGGCCCAGTTAGACCCGCCCGACTTGGGAAAAACGGAGGCTTGGGTTGTATTGGCTGCGGAGCCAGGCAGCCGAATCTATGCGGGGTTGAAGCCAAGGATCGATCGCGCAGCGCTCGAGCGTGCGGTACAAGCGGGGCGCTGTGAGGAATGTCTGCACGACTTTGAACCACATGTGGGTGATTGTTTATTGATCGAGGCCGGCACGGTGCATGCGTTAGGTGCAGGGCTGCTGGTTGCTGAAATCCAGCAGGCGAGTAACACCACATTTCGGCTCTTTGATTGGAATCGCGTGGATGCTGACGGCAAGCCACGGGCACTGCATGTTGAGCAGTCTTTGGAAACGATCGATTACGGGCGTGGGCCAGTCGAACCAGTTAAACCGCGGGAGCTAAGCTCAGGTATTGAACGGCTTGTATCGTGTGACAAGTTTGTGCTCGATCGCCACGTGCTGGAGCAATCACGAGTACAAACGAACGATAACCGGTTTCATATTCTGAGTGTAATCGAGGGGAATGTGGTGATCCGAGGCGAGGGCAATCCTTGTGATCTGATGCGGGGGAGTACCGTGCTTGTGCCTGCGTGTTGTGTGGAGTTCGGAATTGTTCCGCGGGGTAGGGCAGTGGTGTTGGATATGTATTTGCCGTAGGGGTGGCCGTGTTGTTTGGGGGGGCATTTTTGAGGCAGGTGGCGTTTGTTTGGTTGGAAATGCTAGCTGGTGCGTTTTTAGGTTTATCTTGGTGTTATGTCGTGCTCTGGGAAGACGGCGTGGCCGCCGCCGCTAACCGGCTTGCTATCGATTAACTCGGCCTTGGTGCTTGCACGGCCGGGCTCTACAATTCGCCCCACGCCACGGCAGGGGACGAGTTTTATGGCAAGCACACGACGCTCCAGATTTTGGGTGGGTCTGTGTGCGCTGATGTTCTTTGCGTGTGTGCCTGGTTGTTTGAACCCGTACGTGCGGATGCCCAATTTTACTCAACCGGGTACGGCAGCTCAGCAGCGGGCGGACGCGGAGCGGTTCGATCCTTATCCCGATCCGAATATGGGACCGGCGATTGATGGTGGTCGGCCGCTTGGTTTTACCAAGCCGATGAGCGACATCGAGTGGAGCAGGAGTTACGGAGGGCGTCCGCGTGGAATGGTCCCCGCGGGGGTTCCGGTGATTCCGACTTCTCCCGGGGCTTTTTCCGGCACGGTTCCCTCGACGGCCCCGGTGGTGACTAATCCGTTCCCGGCTACGACAACTCCGCCGCCGACGTTCACTCCTTATACAGTTCCGGTTACGGCACCCACTACTCAAACCGTGCCCATGGTGCCAACCACGCCCACCACGCCGTTCATTCCGTCGCCCACAGCGCCCCGGCAAGTTCAGCCTCGCGCGCCGTACTGATCTTAATCGTGCCAAGTGCCTGGGAAGTGAGTGGCGTGTCGCGTATCATGGTGGAACATCGCTACAGCTTTGCCTAAAAATATTCGCTAAGCCGCAAGCGGCTGCTGTTGTATTGTCACACAGGGCTCTGGTTTGTGGGGTGACTTGAATTTACGGGCAAAGCTCATCGCTAGAAGAAATGCGATGTGTTTTCAGGCGGCAAACTAGTATGGCACGACAACGTCCTCAACCACGAAAAAAATCATCAGGCAAGCGCCCAGCGAAAGGCCACGGCGAGCGTTCGGTTCGGCCACGTCGACCACGCCCTGCCGCGCGTCGTCGCGATGAAGGAGAGTCGGAGGAGGCTGAGGAGGGCGATCGGTTGCAAAAGGTGTTGGCTGCGGCGGGGGTAGCAAGCCGGCGGGAGTGCGAACAACTCATTCTCGAAGGCCGTGTTGAAGTCGATCGCAAAGTGGTTACCGAACTGGGGACGCGCGTCGATCCGCAGAAGCAAGAGATACGAGTAGACGGCGAAGCGTTGCATCGGCAGAAGCTGGTCTACTATGCGATCAACAAGCCAGAAGGCGTTATTTCCACGGCCCGCGACCCGGCCGGGCGAATGCGTGTTACGGACTTGATGCCGCCGAATGCGCCGCGTGTATTTTGTGTGGGCCGGTTGGATATCACTAGTGAGGGGCTGATTCTTGTTACGAACGACGGCGAGCTGGCGAACGGTTTGACGCATCCGCGGCACGGTATCGAAAAGATTTATCACGTGCAGGTGGCGGGGCAGGTGGAACCATCGGTACTCGCTCAATTGCATAAGGGCATTCATCTGGCCGAGGGGTTCGCACACGCAAAGCATGTACGCATCAAGAGCAAGCGTAAGAAGTCTACAGTCCTTGAGATGGTGCTCGACGAAGGCCGGAATCGCGAAGTGCGTCGATTGCTGGCTCGTGTTGGCCACAAGGTGCAGCGCTTGCGGCGGATCGCGGTGGGGCCGGTTCGACTTGCCGATTTGCCCAGCGGTGCCGTGCGTCCGCTGACGCCTAAGGAGATCCAGGCATTGAAGCAAGCGGTGGCTCAGGGGCCGCGAGAGGATCCTCGAAAGCCTAGCCGTAGCGATAGGCCTCAAGCGGCTAATACAAGGTCAGCGAAGAGGCCTGTAAAGAAACCAGCCAGCCGAGTCGTTAAAAAGAATCAGGATGGGCGAACGGTTATTGGGTAGAGTGTGTTTCGAGTTAATGTGCTGATTATCAAGTGAATGACTGTGACAACGATCTAGCGGGTGAGAACTGGGGCGTTGCTCCAGCCACCCTTTAGCGGTTGAGTTGAATCGGGATTATCTATTCGATGCGAGTCGTTTGGCTTTTCTTTCCGTCGGGGGCGGGGACGCCTCGGCTCGCTTTAAGTTGCACGAAGGGACATCGTGGCAGGTACAAGTATTTGCAAACATAATCCGTTGCACGCCGAGTATTACGCAGATCGTGCCGTGCAATCTCGGGTAGAAGTTGTCGAGAACGTTCAACTGGCTTGCGATACCTATCGATTGAGGTTTGAGTGCTTGGAAATCGCGCGTCGAATCGTGCCTGGTCAGTTTTTGATGCTGCGGATAGCGGGGATCAATGACCCTTTGTTGGGTCGGCCGCTAGCGCTTTACGAAACGATCGACGATGGGGCTGGT
Organism: uncultured Planctomycetaceae bacterium; assembly: GCA_964618225.1. Taxonomy (GTDB): domain Bacteria; phylum Planctomycetota; class Planctomycetia; order Pirellulales; family Lacipirellulaceae; genus JABDGM01. Next base: position 51,881 of record CAZTWS010000017.1, on the reverse strand, counting down.
AGGCCTACGACGGTGGATGTGGTTTATGCCACGTTCGGAAAAATGACCCGCCGTTTGACTCTAGCGAAGCGGGGCGACGCGCTCGACGTATGGGCACCGCTCGGGAATGGTTTTCCGCCCGTGGCCGCCGATCATGTCATCATGGTTGCGGGCGGTATCGGCCAGACGCCCTTCTTGGCATTGGGACAAGAGTATTTGGGACGACGCCAATATGGTGATCCGCCGCGTGCGATGCCGAGGGCTCGAAAGGTGACACTGTGCTACGGCGTTCGCTCGGCCAACCGTTCGGCTTGCGTGCCAGATTTCGAGTCGGACGGCTTCGACGTGCGATTGGCCAGCGATGACGGAACGATTGGGCATTCGGGCTTGGTGACCGATCTGTTGAGGCAGGTGCTCGATGAGCGTGCCGCTGGCGAGCGGCTGGTCGTGAGCTGCGGGCCTGAGCCGATGATGGAGGCCGTGGCAAAATTGTGCGACGAGAGGCAGACGCGATGCCTGGTATCGCTGGAGACGCCGATGGCATGCGGCATCGGCATCTGCTTTAGTTGCGTAGCCAAAGTTCGCCAGCCTGATGGCTCGTGGGATTGGAAACGCACGTGCGTAGAAGGCCCGATCTTCGATGCGGCCAAGATCGAGTGGTGAGGATTCGCCGCGCTCGATCAAATAAGCAAGCCGGGCCGTTCCCGGCACCGTGAGAAGCTTCTCCAATCGGTAAGGGGAACGCCCGGCTCGGTAGCAATGCTTGTTGATTCGCGAGTAAGCTTTGCGCGGGTTCAGCGAGACGCTAAGCCTTGATGCCTTTGATGGCCGCGGAAAGGCGCGACTTGATGCGGGCAGCACGGTTCTTGTGAATTACCCGATGGGCTGCCGCTTTGTCGAGCTTCTTGACGAGCGTTTGGAACTCGGCCTTCGAGGCTTCTTCTTCCTTGGAGGCGATGGCCTCGCGGACTTTGCGGAGATGGTTGCGGAGCGTCGACTTGGTCGAACGGTTGCGAGCGCGGCGGACGGCGTCCTGCCGCATGCGTTTCTTAGCGCTGGTTGTATTGGGCATGGGTCTGCGTGAAGGGATGGTGAATCGTTTTCGGCTGGCGGCGGACGACGCAGCTAGCAACCAACCGATCTGGAATCACACACTATCGCGTAATGCGGCCAGCTTGTCTAGCCGGTCGGCCACGTCTCGGTAGCCAAAATCGATGCCGGCCAGCCGAGTGAGGTATTTTTCGGCCCGATCGCGTTCTCCAAGGTCGGCTGCCAGCACTCCGGCCCGGTAAAGGGCTAGTTTTTGAGTATCTGGCTGCATGTCGTCGGCTGCTTCGATAGCGGCCTCGTAGCTGGAGAGCGCCAGCTTGAATTGGCGGATATGTTGAAAGGATTCGCCTAACTGGAGTTCAACCTGGGCCCTGCGTTTCGAGTCGCCCCGGGCAGCCTGAAAGGCCTGGATGGCCTCTTTGAATTTGCCTGTTTTTTTACAGCGAAGCCCCAATTCGTACTGCAACGATGAGTTGCCCGGGGTGCGGGCGGCTCGAGCCGCGAAAACTTCCAGCTCTGCTTGATTCGCCTGGGCTGCCATGCGTTTTGCCAGGTCGATGGCTTCTTCGGTTTTTTCCTGTTCGGCGCGTCGTTGGGCAACTGCCACTTGGCTTTGGGCGCGTTGTAGTTGGGCATCTTCCAGACGCTCGCGAACCGTGAGATCGCCACCGCCGGAAGCGGCTAATGCCTTCGCCAAAATTTCGGTGGCCTCGCGCAGGCGATTTTGAGCGGTAAACAGGTCGGCAAGCTCTAAATAGCTGGGAACGTTTGCCGGCGATGCGGCGATGGCGGCGAGCAGTTCCTTCTCGCGACTGCTGGTAACGTTTGCCGCGGACGTGGGGGGGAATTCGCCAGATTCCGACTGTGCCTTCGCGATACGCTCGCGGACGGCCGACTCGATCGCCGCAGCGTCTTTGGTGGACTTGTGTAGCAGTTCTTGGCTGTATCCGCCTTTTTGGATTGTTTTTTCGACGCTGAGTTGCGAGATGGCTTTGGCCGCTTCCTGGTCGCCGGGCTTGGCTTGCTCGACGCGACGCCAGCAGGCAATGGCTTGATCGAATTGGCCTAGTCGAGCCAGGGTTTGAGCTGCTCTGCGGTTGACGGTCACGTCTTTTGGCGAGGCATCGAGCGCCCAACGGAGCACATAGAGCTGGCACTCGTCGCTGCCGATTTGCTCGTAGGCATCGACGACATCGAGGAGTGTGGTGATATCCCACGGATTCGATTTAAGCGCGCTGCACACTGCCTCGAAGGCTTCGCGCCACTGGCCTTTACTGGCGGCCTTGCTCATAGCGCTGCGGGTGCCGCGATTCATGAGCGAGGCAAAGCGAGAGCCCTTCTTGTTGTTGCCGTACTTTTGGCCCAGGTTGCCAAGGAAATGCTGAAGGAAGATGAGATTGGCTGGGTCTTCCGATATGCATTGGGAGTAGAGATCGTGCGCGTAGTCGTAGTCGGATTTTTCGGCGCTTCGTTTGGCATGTTCGAAAACTGCCTGGAGGCGTTGCCGAACCGCTGGTGAGACGCTCGGTATGCTTGCGCGATTCGGTTTGTCTGGCTGTGGTGCCGACATAGTTCTCTTGGCCCTAGAGACTAACGCGGTCGATCCGTGAAGTTGCGTTAGTTCCATTCTACCAGTTGCCTATCGCGGCTCAAACCGATGGATTACCGTAAAGCATGCAGTTGGGGTTTTATTCTGCAATGGTGACAGCCACGGAGGGTTTCGGTCTGCGGTAGAGCGAATCGATCCAAGTTTGATGCAAGTTTGATGACACTCTCGATAGGAAAAGTGTATGTCGTTGGGGCAGGGCCGGGGGATCCGGGACTGCTGACACTGCGCGGTGCCGAATGCCTGCGGTTGGCCGACGTTGTGATTTACGATTACCTGGCTACGCCTGAGCTGCTCTACCATTCGCGGCCGGGATGCGAATTTATTTGCCTGGGCCGACATGGCCATGGGCGAATCATGTCGCAGGCAGAGATTAACGATGCCATGGTAAACCACGCCAAGCAAGGCAAGCGAGTGGTACGACTGAAAGGCGGTGATCCTACGATTTTTGCCCGGTTGGCCGAGGAGGTAGCAGCGCTCGAATCGGCCGGCATTTTGTACGAGATTGTACCGGGTGTAACGGCTGCCCAGGGTGCGAGTAGTTATGCGGGCATTCCGCTAACGCAGCGAGACGATGCTTCGTGCGTGGCGTTCGTTACGGGACACGAGACATCTGGCAAAGAATCGACGTTGGATTACGGGGCGCTTGCCGCATTTCCGGGCACGCTCGTGTTCTACATGGGGGTGACGACTGCGCCCTTGTGGAGCCAGGCACTGCTTGACCATGGCAAGCGGCCCGATACGCCGGTTGCCATCGCACGGCGATGCTCGCTGCCCGACCAGGAAACGTTTCGCACGACTCTGGGCGAGCTGAGCCATTTTTTGCAGCAGCAGAAAGTGCGTCCGCCAGCGATGATCATTGTTGGCGATGTTGCGAAGCAAGCGACCAACGACAACTGGTTCACCATGCGACCGTTGTTTGGCCGAACGATTCTAGTTACGCGTCCTGAGCATCAGACTCAGGATGTAACGAAGCGTTTGCAGAGTTTGGGCGCGAATGTGTTGCATCAACCGGCCATTGCGATTAGTCCGCCGAGCGATTGGTCGGCCGTTGATCGTGTGATTGAACGCATTGACGCATTTGATTGGCTCGTGTTTTCGAGTGCTAATGGGGTGGCGTATTTTTTTGAGAGGCTGTACGCGAAAGGATTGGATGCGCGTTGTTTGGGCAAGGCACGGCTTGCCGCTATTGGACCGGCTACCGCAGCCGCTTTGGCGGAGCGAAATCTCGTTGCTGATCTTCAACCCGAGTCGTTTCGGGCGGAATCGCTTGCAGAAGCTTTGGGAACGGGTGCTCGTGGAAAGCGATTTTTTCTGGCTCGCGCGAGTCGTGGGCGAGAAGTGCTCGCGGAGATGCTTGAGCAAATGGGGGGCCAAGTGGAGCAGGCCATTGTTTATGAGAGCAGCGATGTGTCGTCGCCCGATGCGGAAGTCGCCGAGCTTCTTGCGGCCGGGCGAATTGATTGGATCACCGTGACAAGCTCCGCGATTGCGCGAAGCCTTGCCAAAATGTTTGGCGATTCATTGAGCAGGAGTCGGTTGGCGGCCATCAGCCCGTTAACGGCGGAAACGCTGGCTGAGCTGGGCCATTCTTGTGCGGCAGTTGCTAGTGTTTATACGGCCGAGGGACTCGCTGAGGCGATTCTTCATGCGGAAGGTCGTGAGTAGGTTGTGCGTTAAGAACTGCTGGTGTGGACCGGCCTCGCAGAGGCCAGCTCCAGGAGTGACCGGCTATACAGCGGCCAGCTAGCGGTTGGGGAAATGAATGCCTTTGTGAAAGTTTGCCGTTTGGCGAACTCTGGCTGCATGTTCCGCTCGAACCGTTCGTTCCGCGTTTGCGGCGAAACGTCTGACGTTTGAGGATTTGCGTGCGGATGGCCGATTCTTAGTGGTGGAGAATGGCTTTCGGCTTGTCCCGGAGGTCGCGAAGCAGCCGGCCTCGTTAGGTTGCATTAGCGGCTTTCCGCGACGGCGGAGCCAAATCTCTTTAGCACTTGGTGATGTGAACTGCGAGCACAGCGCCAGTGCAAACGCCCCGGGCACACGATGGCCCGGCCCACCTTTGGCACGGATGTGCGACCCACCACACGCGCCGTAACTCCCCAGTCGCCCCGCGAGGGAGCCAGGAATGTCGACACGATTTCCGACGCCGTCGCCAAAAGTACGCGCCACGCTTTATTTGCCGCACGACCTTTTGGAAGAAGCCCGCAACGCGGCCGTCCACTTGGGCGGTTATCCGTTGCGTATGACGCTGACGAAACTTGCTGAGCGTGCATTCCAGGCAGAACTCGAGCGACTCAAGATGACTTACAACGCCGGGCAGGAATTTCCGCCACGCGAAGAAGATCTTAAGGGAGGACGGCCCATCGCTGCATAACGCAGGGAGCAACTCCATGCGCACCGACACGGAAAAGCTCACGCCGTCGGTCAAGCTTTACCCACGATTAGCCACCTCTAAACAAAGCCGAGTCAATCCGCCCCATCGAGCCGTCAGACGCCGGTCGTCTGCCCCTGTTGTTAGCGACGACAGCTTGGAGTCGCGGCGCACCACGGTGCGAGCTCGATTGCTTCGCATGATCCTCGACAATGAAGAGGCCCGGCGAAATGATCGTCGTCCCAACGCAAGTTAACCCCCTCGCGACGCGCAGGATGCTGCAGGTCTTGTGCGTCGCCTTTTGTTTTATTTTGGGGGTGGAAGGTCTCGCTCGACGCGCGCTGGCAAATGGCGGCGATAGGACTGTGCCGCATACGGCGTTTTGGCCATTCACGAGCCCACGAAGACCTTTATACGAATCGAACCCCAGCACGGTAACGCCGCACCCGGCGGTCGTCAGGATTGTCGTGCCAGAAGGTGGCGTGACTTCCTTCGGTAGCGGCACGTTGGTCGATGTGCGTGATCAGCACGGGCTTATTATTACGAACTGGCATGTGGTGCGCGACTCGAAAGGGGTTGTCGAGGTCGTGTTCCCCAATGGCTTTCGATCGCACGCTCGGCCGCTGAAAGTGGATTCGAACTGGGATTTGGCGGCGCTGGTGATTTGGCGACCGAACGTTGAACCGGTGCCGATTGCGAAACAACCACCGCGACCTGGCGACTTGCTTACGATTCACGGCTATGGTCGTGGGCAGTACCGCATTGCCACCGGGCGATGCACGTCGTACTACGCACCGCGGCAAGATTATCCCATGGAGATGGTCGAACTCGATGTAGAGGCTCGGCAGGGCGATTCTGGCGGACCGATCCTCAACGACCGTGGAGAAATTGCAGGCGTCTTGTTCGGGGCAGGGCATGGGACCACACTTGGCAGTTTTGCACCACGGGTGAGCAATTTTCTGGCGTCCCTTGCTCCAGACATCGGGCAGGTGCGAGACCAGGCCCAGGTTGCCGTGGCTGACCGGCCAGCCCCTCGCGTTGAGCCTATTGCGGATGAGTACCAAAACGGCAGTGTTGCTAAGTACCCAAGTTCGCCGTGGTCGCCTGGGCGAGAGGCCGTTAACCCGGCCATCAACGCGGCGGCGAATCCGGCTGGGAGTTCCAATGTTCAGTTGGCATCGGACAAGAGTGCTGACGGCTCGAACTCGGAAGTCGCTGAACAGTCGGCCGGTAATGAGACTGGTGACGATGCGACTTGGTACGAGCACACGAAGTCGGGGCTTGCAATAGTCGGTTTGCTTGCGATCGCGCTGCGTTTAGTAAAGTTTGTGAACTAAACACGAGCCCGTTTTTTGCATTTTGAGCCTTTTCGCGGCAATCAGCCACTCAGTAGAGTTTGTCGGCCACGAAAAGGCACACAAAGCATTCCGCTATATACGGCTAATACCGCCGGCTTGGCTATACTTACGAAGCGATCTCTTTCGCAGTAGCGGGAGCATAGCGAGCAGCAGAAGCGGAATCGTCGTCGGCTCAGGAACGAGGCTGGCGGTCAACAGTAGACTGTGACCCCATCCTGCGGTGATCTGTGTGACCACTCTGCCGGTCAGATTGCCCGTGTGAATCGGTGTTGCGATTCGCGTGATGTCGTAGTTTGAAAAGCCTAGGCCAGTTCGGCCATAGTCGTTGTAGCCAAAAGAAAAAACGGTTCCATCGTCGGCCAACAGTAGACTGTGAAAGCTTCCTGCTGCGACTTGCGTTATCGTCTTTCCTGCCAAGTTTGTCGTGTCAATCGGCGTGGCGACCGGCGTATTGAGGTCGGTAGTGTTCAGGCCGGTTGCGCCGCGGAAGTTGTAGCCGAAGGAAAAAACGGTGCCGTCATCGGCTAACATCAAGCTGTGTGAGTCTCCTACAGCAATTTGCGTGATCCGCTTTCCTGATAGGTTTGTTGAGTCGATGGGGGTGGCGATCGGCGTGGCGTCGAAGCTCGCAAAACCCAGGCCGGTTACACCGGATTGGTTACTGCCAAAAGAGAAAACGGTTCCATCGTCGGCCAGCAGCAGACTGTGTAAGCCTCCCGCAGCAATTTGCGTAATTTTCTTACCTGTTAAGTTTGTCGCGTCGATTGGCGTGGCGAGTAGTGAATTGCCGCTCGTGGCGTTCAGGCCGGTCTGGCCGCCGACGTTCGAGCCGAAGGAAAAGACAGTCCCATCGTCGGCTAGCAGCAAATTATGCCCAAATCCCGCAGCAACCTGCGTGATTGTCTTGCCGGTTAGGTTTGTCGTGTCGATCGGCGTGGCGATCAGCGTGCCATTGTCGCTCGTAAATCCTAGACCTGTCCGACCGTTGCTGTTCGAGCCAAAGGAAAAAACAGTTCCATCATCGGCCAGTAGCAGGCTGTGATAACCTGTCGCGGCAATCTGTGTGATTGAGTACCCCGTTAGATTCGTCGTGTCGATTGGCGTGGCGACTCGCGTTTGACCATCGGCGGTATTCAGGCCGGTTAGTCCGTTGTTGTTCGAGCCAAAGGAAAAAACGGTTCCATCGTCGGCCAACAACAAGCTGAAGGGGCGTGCCGCGGCGACCTGTGTGATTGTCTTGCCTGTTAGGTTCGTCGCGTCGATCGGTGCGGCGATTGTTCTGAAGCTGCTGGGAATGTTCAAGCCAGTTTGGCGGTACTGGTTGTTACCGAAAGCGAACACGGCTGATTCCGCGGCAACAGTTTCTCTCCCAGTTACCAGGATCGTGGCCAGCGTGGCGATGATGCTCACCCGCCGCAGGCTTGCCAGTAATGTATTTGATAGGGTCGTCATCATTGATTGGTAGCCGCAATTATTCTCTGAGCAGCAATTCGGCATCGCCCCCCATACTTAGGGTCTCTATATCGTAACTGCCATTTTTTTGGGCGAGCAAGCTGAATCTCTAGCGATTCAGTGCTATGCACTTCGCGTCTTTTCGCTTATTCCTTTTCCTTTTAACTTCGCGCGAAGGTCGGGGATGATTTCGCGCGGGACGAAGCGGGCCAGGTGTTCGTCGTCGGCCAGCGGCGTGATTTGTTTGATGATCGAGCTCGACACGTGTGAGAACTCCACGTCGGCCATCAGAAACACGGTTTCGATTCCCGGATCGAGTTTGCGATTGGCGAGAGTCATCGTGAACTCCGCGTCCATGTCGGTAAGTGAACGGATGCCGCGGATGATGACCCGAGCTTGAACGTCGCGCACAAAGGTTACTGCCAAGCCGGAAAAGGGTTGAACTCTCACATTTCCTAGCGGTTTCGTGGCGCGTTCCACGAGATCGACTCGTTCTTCGATCGTGAAGAGCGGCTGTTTGTCGATGTTCTTGCCGATTCCCACGATCAATTCATCTACGAGGCGGCTGCTGCGCTCGATCACGTTGAGATGGCCGAGCGTAATCGGGTCGAAGGAGCCGGTGTAGACAGCGCGTCGAGACATCGAGGTTCCGGATTGGGGAGTTCGGATTGCGGAGTTCAACACTATAGCTCAAACGTTAGGAAGCCGGGATTTGGATTTGCCGGTTTAATTAGTGGCCGCACTTTCTCATTGTTGTATGGCTGGGGGCAGGTTCGCAACAGGCCCGGACGTTTTCAGGCTTGCGTACTGTTATGCCGCCCTCCGAGCGCAGCGGCGTGGCCGTCGGCGCTAAAGGATTCTGCCTGAGTTAAGGGGTCCGAAGTTCACCTGCCGGAGTGTGGCGTAGAATTATTCAGGCCGGTGGGCTGGCTTAGTCCCGTTTGTAGCAATAATTGAGTTTGTGACAGCCCGTGAACGACCATCTTCAGGTGAACCGGATGAATTGGACTCGATCGTTAATGACGTTGCTTTGCATGGTGCTACTTTCGCTAGGTTCGCTAGGTTCGGCCGCGTCGGGGCAGTCGCTTCGTGACTGGAAAAAGTTGGCCGACCGAATGGTCGACGACGAAATCGTGGCGGCAGGAGTCACGAACGAACGCGTGGTTCGTGCGATGCGCGAAACGCCGCGGCATGAGTTCGTGCCGACGAATCAACGCCCTTATGCCTATTTCGATATGGCTTTGCCGATTGGGAACGCACAAACCATTTCTCCGCCTTTCATCGTGGCTTCGATGACCGAGGCCCTTGATCCACAGCCTGGTGATCGGGTGCTGGAAATCGGGACCGGCAGTGGTTACCAAGCTGCGGTATTGAGCCCGTTAGTGAAAGATGTGTACACGATTGAAATCGTGGAGCCGTTATCGCACCGAGCAACACGCACTTTGAAACGCCTCAAATACGAAAACGTGCATACCCGTGCGGGCGATGGATACAAAGGTTGGCCAGAAGCGGCACCGTTCGACAAGATTATCGTCACCTGTTCCCCCGAGGAGGTGCCTCGACCGCTTGTCGATCAATTGCGTGAAGGCGGACTGATGGTGGTTCCCGTTGGGGAACGGTATCAGCAAACCTTGTATCTGATGCGTAAAACGAACGGAAAGATGGAGTCTGAAACACTGCGTGCCACTCTGTTCGTTCCGATGACTGGTGCCGCTGAGGATAAGCGTGTGTTGAAGCCTGATCCGACAAAGCCACAGATCGCCAACGGCAATTTCGAGGAGGTGGCAGACAATCAAGACGGCAAAAGCCAACCCATTGGTTGGCACTATCAACGCCAGCTCAAAGTTGAATCCGACTCTGCTCCAGAAGGATCGCATTACGGGTTATTTGCGAACACAGAGTCAGGCCGCGGGTGCCATGCTTTGCAAGGGTTTGCCGTGGATGGTCGCAAGGTATCGCAGCTTCAGGTGAAGGTGTGGGTGCGTGTGAAAGACGTGGTGCCGGGGGCAACGCGACACGAAATGCCTGCCGTGGTGATCACCTATTACGACGACCGTCGTGCAGTTGTAGGAGAAGAGTCGGTGGGGCCATTCGTGCAGAATGCTGATTGGCAGGAAATCACGGCTCAAGTGCCGGTGCCATTAAAGGCTCGAGAAGCGATTTTGCGTATAGGGCTGCACGGGGCGACCGGCGAAGTTGCTTTTGACGACTTACGAATCGAGCCCGTTGAGCGTTAGAGGCCTCCTAACCCGTTTGTGCGGCATTTTGCCGCAATTTGCTGACTCTTGGGACTTTCTCATCGCAAGTGCTAGCGTCAGGCGGATTTATCTATTCTGTCAAATTGCCGGCAAAGTCGAACAATTTCCCCCAGCTTACTTGAATTGTCTATTCATGCTGGTAGATTAGAGCGGGTGACTGCCAAGGGGGCGGTCCCCATTGGAAGGGTTAGGGTTATTTTTAAGTCTGAGGAAACTGGGAGGAACGATTCACATGGTATTCAAGAAAAGTTTGCTTGCTGCAGCCGTCGCCGTTTGCGCAGTGGGCATGATGGCCGAGAGCTCGCATGCTTTCTTTGGCCTTCACCGCGGACATGGAAGCTGTGGTTCGAGCGGTGGTAGCTGGGGTGGCTCGCATGGTTCGTGGGGCTCCCGCGGTTCGTGGGGATCTCACGGTTCCCGTGGCTCGTGGGGATCTCATGGCTCTCGCGGCTCATGGGGTTCGCACGGCGGTTACCATCACGGTAGCCACGGTTCCGGCGGAAGCTGGGGCGGCAGCCACGGTGGCCATGGTAGCTGGGGTTCGAGCGGTGGCTACGGTGGTGTTTACTACGGTGAAGATGGCTATGCCAGCACGGTTATCGTGAGCGAATCGGCTCCGGTTGTTGCTGAATCGCAGCCAGCCGTGAAGACCCGCTTGACGTTAAACGTACCCGCCGAAGCCAAGGTCACCTTGGCCGGTGTAGAAACCAAGCAAACCGGCGAAACCCGCCAGTTCGCGACCACCCGTTTGGCCGAAGGCCAAGTATGGAGCGACTACCAAGTCGTTATCGAAATGGAGCAGGACGGCCAGACGCTGCGAGAAGAGCGTACGCTGACCCTCACCGGTGGCGAGCCACAAGAGCTGACCGTGAACTTTGACAGCAACCAGGTTGCTCAGCGCTAGTTGAGCATGCTTGCACCGGCCCGATTGTCGGCCAAGCCGACATAACGGGCGAAGTTTTCGACCCAACTCCCTCGCACCGATTCCGATCGGTGCGAGGGTTTTTCATTTGCTCTGGCATTAAGGCTGCCTAGGACGCTAGTATTCGCGGCCCAAGTAGTTCGCGAGGCGTGCGCGCCGATACTGTTTCCTGTTGAGTGCAATTTGACTCAGCAGCGGCGCCCGACTTGCCGCTATATGGTATTTTTCCGCGTACCAGGCATATTTCTTTCATGTCCGCAGCAGCCGTCAAACCACCGGGCCCGACGATGCAGCCATCGACACCATCCAAACCTCGATCAGCCGTCACGCGCGAGTCGAAGGCTGGGGGTGGTTTAGGATTTGCGCTGCGTGTTGTCATTAGCATTGTCATTGCTTGGCATTTTGCGGCTATTTTCCTTGCGGCACTTTGCATTCCGGCGACTTCCGACTTGGTGATCGACATTACCCAGAAGCCCCCCATGCAGTGGTATCTCGACGTGCTGTACATGAACCAAGGCCATTCTTTTTTTGCTCCGGACGTTGGCCCTAGTCGGATCGTTGAGTACGAGCTTTACGACCAAAGCGGCCAACCGATTGGGAAAGACTATTTGCCGAGCCGCAAGAATCACTGGCCTCGGTTGCGTTATCACCGACATTTCATGCTGGCCGATCAGGCACCGGCGGATAGTGAGTATTGGGGCCGGACTTTTCTTGAGGCGTATGCTCGGCAGATTCTTCGCGAACATCCCCAGGCGCAGGGAGTACGAGCCAGGCTGTATGCCCATTGGCCGCTATATCAAGATCTTGAAGTAAAGGCGCGGAATCCGGAGTACGGCCGAGAGCGTGCTTATCAAGATTTTATGCGTCGCATGAATGAACAGGGTATCAAAATCGATGCCCGTGGTTATGAACTGCTTTTGGAAGTGCAGCAGCGACGTAGCGATTTGGGGCCCGAGGCGCAGCCCGACCAGAGCAGCGTATGGCATAACGGCCCCGTGGAGACGGCCGGCCGATGGAATAGCGGAGGCCTTCGATGATTGCAGCCGCGCGAAATTATATTGCAGAGATTTGGGAAGCATGGGACGAGTTCTGGTTCAACCCCACAAGTCCTTCCACGCTGTCGGCCATTCGAGTGCTGGCGGGTTTGATGCTGTTGTACACCCACCTCGTGTGGACGACCGATCTGGAAGCATTCTTTGGGCCTCGTGGTTGGCTGCCCGCTCAAATGCTGGCGGATTATGAGCTTTTCATGAACGATCCGGATGGGCCGAACGGCAATCCCGAGACAGGCATTAATGAAGCGCCGGCCCCTCGACTCACTTGGACGCTATTCACTTGGGCGCAGTCTCCCACGCTGATGTGGTCGATTCACATCACGGCACTTGTGGTGTTCTTCTTGCTTACCGTTGGCCTGTTCAGTCGCACAATGGCATTGTTGGCGTATTTGTTTGCCGTGTCGTATGCACATCGGATTAGCCCGGGGGCCTTTTTCGGCCTCGATAAAGTGAACTGCATGCTTGCGCTTTATCTGGTCGTAGGACCCTGTGGGGCACGTTACTCGGTCGATCGGTTGTGGCGGCTCAAGCGGGGTGGTTCTTCAGAAGTTCCCGCCAGCACTTTGGCAAACTTGGCGATTCGACTCATCCAGGTGCATATGTGCATCATTTACTTGTTCTCGGGTATCGGGAAGCTTCACGGTTACCAATGGGTAACAGGTGAAGCGAGCTGGCTGTCGTTCGCACTGCTCGAGTACCAGTCGCTCGACATGACATGGATGGCCAGGTTCCCTAAGCTGCTCAACTTCATGACGCATCTAACGGTGTTCTGGGAGCTTACTTACTGTGCCCTGGTGTGGCCTCGACTCACCCGACCGTGGGTGCTGTTGATGGCGGTGATCGTGCATGGCGGGATCATTTTTGCTCTTGGGATGCCTACTTTCGGGCTCGCCATGCTGATCGGAAACATGGCGTTTATTTCGCCCAAGACGGTTCGCAAGGTGTTCGACCCGCTTGCCCGCCGTATTTCGTTGGCGGTGGTGGGGAAGGCGACCAAGTCTGGCGGCGATTAGAGGCCTTACGCCCCGCGCGAGGAAGTTTTTAGCAAGGGCCATAGCACGGCACTCCTAGCCGCCACCCTGGATTCTGAACGGCATGCGTCTCTCGGAGCGAGACGGTTACAAGCGCGAACATTGCCGCTCGTGTCGAGTCTTCCTATACTAACAATCACTGCGTTCTTGTGGTTTTTACGACCGTGCGCAGTTTGAATCTCTCGTTTCTGGAGACCCCTTCCGTGTTTGAATCGATCGCCATCGTCGGTGCCACGGGTGCCGTGGGCCAACTTATTCGTTCCATGTTCGAAGAGCGCGATTTCCCTTACGAGCGAATCACGTTCCTCGCATCGGCTCGTTCAGCGGGCACGACGATCGAATTCAAGGGCCAGAAACATACGGTGAAAGAGCTTACGCCGGAGGCGTTTGAGGGGATTCAGCTCGCGATCGGCAGCACCCCCGACCCCATTGCAAAAGACTTCGTGCCTTGGGCGGTCGAACGTGGTTGTGTGGTGGTAGACGAAAGCGGTTACTGGCGCATGGATTCGAAGGTGCCGCTGGTGATTCCCGAGGTGAATCCAGAGGCGATTCAGAATCACCAAGGCATCATTGCAAGCCCGAACTGCTCGACTACGCAGATGGTGGTGGCGATGAAGCCGTTGCACGACGCGAGCCGTATTCGTCGTGTGGTGGTAAGCACGTACCAAGCCACCAGCGGTGCCGGTGTCAGCGGGCAGCGTGATCTTATCAATGGCAGCCGTGCGTCGCTCGAAAACAAAGAGCATAAGTACGAAACATTCGCTCACGCCATTGCGTTTAATTTGATTCCGCAAATCGGCTCGGCCAATTATAAGGGCTACACGAGCGAAGAAATGAAAATGGTGCATGAGACGCACAAGATTTTAGGCGACGATCAAATCAGGATTTGCCCCACATGTGTTCGCGTGCCTGTGAGCAACTGCCACAGCGAAAGCATCATGGTCGAGACCGAGCGCAAGATTTCGGTCGAGGAAGCTCGTGAGCTGTTCGAAAACTTCCCGGGCATCAAGGTGATCGATGATCTTCCCAACGGCAAGTATCCGAAACCGAGCGATTGCGACGGCGACGATGCCGTGTTTATTGGCCGCATCCGCGAAGACCTGTCCTGCGAGAATGGTCTGGCCTTCTGGTGCGTGAGCGACAACCTCCGGAAAGGGGCTGCGACGAACGCCGTTCAAATCGCCGAGTTGCTGGTCAACCAGCATGCGGCTGTGTAAATGAAATAGGCGCGAGACTATTACGGGCACGAGCGAGAGTTGGCTTTCGCTCGTGCCTTTCGCATTTAATGGAACTTGAATATCGGTGTGGTCCTATGTCAGTGCGTTGGTTGAAACTAACGGTTGCTTATGACGGCCGTGCGTATTCGGGTTGGCAGATTCAGCCCGATAAGCCAACGGTGCAGGGCACCTTCCAAGCAACGTGGCAGAGGCTAACGCAAGAAACCGTAAATGTGACTGCCGCGGGACGCACGGATGCTGGCGTCCACGCGTTTGGGCAGGTCGTGGGGGTGTCGACCGAGACGCGGCTTAGCAATGAAGATTTGCTGCGTGGCCTTAATGCACTGCTGCCGGACGATATCGGAGTTGTTGCCGTCGAAGATGCGCCTGAGAAGTTTCATGCCACTTACGATGCTGTGGGGAAACGGTATCGCTACGTGATTCATAACGGTCGGGTGCCATCTGTTTTCGAACGGCACTATGCGTGGCACAACCCTCATAGGCTGAATGCCGAAGCAATGAATAGGGCAGGGCAGGGGCTCGTGGGCCGTCACGACTTCTCGAGTTTCGAATCTGCGGGCTCTGAGCGGCCTGATTCGATCCGAACGATTCATGAGCTTACGGTGAGGCGCGGGGGGGAGGGGGCGAACCTCGATGTGGCACAACTTGCTACTGGGCAGGTAGGCGAACACGTTTCTTCTGACCGCGTGGTTCTTGAAGTACACGGTGATGGATTTCTTTACAACATGGTCCGCACGCTTGTGGGAACGCTTGTGGAAGTGGGGCGTGGTAATCGCGAAGTGACTTGGCCGGCCGAGGTGTTGGCTGCTTGCGATCGTCGGTGTGCGGGGCAGACCGCGCCGCCGCATGGATTGTTCCTGGTGAGTGTTGATTACTGATACTAAAGGGGCCAAGTGTCACGTGGCAAAGGGGCTGGTGTGTCCTTCGCCAGCCATCTGCCAGGAGACACCAATCTTTCCCCATTCGTTACAACGGGTTAAACTGATATAGGTTCACACCTTGCAGTGAAATCCCGTTGATTCTAAACGCTTGGCTTCGGTTGGTTTTCAAATGGCAGCAGCTCAGCAATTCGTCGGTAGCTACCGCATGTATCATTTGATACGCGCGGGTGCTTTGTACGAGATTTGGGCTGTTCGGCCGATGTCGGAAACCACGGCTTACGCCATGAAATGGCTGCCGCCAGGCCCTCGGTACACGCGGGCAGCGGTCAACGAACTCAAGCACGAATATCAGGTCGGCAAAGCGCTCGATCATCCGAACTGCATCAAAACCTACGACTTCGGCAATACGAACAACGGCGCGTTCATGCTGCTAGAATTGTTCAAAGTGCCAAACTTGAAACAGCAAATTATTTCGGGCGGATATAAAAAACTTAGCCATCGCGCGAAAGAGATTCTTACGGGATGTGCGGCTGGCATAGCGCACTTGCACGACAAAGGCTGGCTTCATCGCGATATCAAGCCAGACAACTTTATGCTTCGCGATGATAACGTCGTGAAGCTGATCGACTTCAACCTGGCGCAAAAACCGGCAGGAGGGCTAAGCCGATTGTTTGGCGGCAAATCCAAAGTGCAGGGTACTCATAGTTACATGTCGCCCGAGCAAATTCGCGGTCAAGCTCTCGATTTTCGTGCCGATGTGTACAGCTTCGGTTGTATGGTGCATGAATTCTTCTCGGGAAAAGCACCGTTCACTGCCAACACACCCAATGATTTGCTGCAGCGACATCTCACGACGAAGCCACAGCCGTTGCAGGTATTTGATAAGAATATTACGCCCGAGTTTTCCAACTACGTGCTTCGTATGATGGCCAAAGATCCTAAGCAGCGGCCCGCCAACATGAAGGACGTAATGATGGAAATCAAAACGCAGAAGATTTTCTACAATCCGCCAAAGCCTCCGTCGGAGGCGGACACCGAGAAAACAGCAACCGAAAAGGATTGAGAAATTCGGGAGCCGAACAAAAGAGGCTTAACCTCTTTTTTAAGTTCCGCTTTCTTTACTCACTGACTTATGGCAAGCATGTCTTACCGTCTCGCGTTTGAGCAGCCCATTTACAAGCTCGAGGAGCAAATCGCGCAACTCGAGTCGATGGAATCGAAGTCGCCAGAAACCCACGACCAAGTTCGCGCGCTCAAGCGTGAGTTGGCTGATACGACACGGTCGGTTTACAGCAAACTCGATCCTTGGGAAACGGTACAAGTGGCACGGCACCCCGATCGCCCGATGCTGACCGATTATCTTAATTTGCTCTTCGATGAATTCGTCGAGTTGCACGGCGACAAATTCTTTGGCGATGACCGCGCGTTGCGTACCGGATTTGCCAAGCTCGATCGCTACAAAGTGCTGGTAGTCGGACACTACAAAGGCAAAACGCTCAAGGAACGTAACGAGTGCTATTTTGGTTGCGCGCATCCAGAGGGTTATCGCAAAGCAATGTTGAAGATGCGGATGGCTGCCAAGTATCGGCTGCCGATCATTTGTTTCATCGATACGCCGGGAGCTTATCCGGGCATCGGTGCCGAGGAGCGTGGCCAGGCTCAAGTGATCGCGGA
The DNA here is from genome assembly GCA_964618225.1 of uncultured Planctomycetaceae bacterium. Lineage (GTDB taxonomy): Bacteria > Planctomycetota > Planctomycetia > Pirellulales > Lacipirellulaceae > JABDGM01. The sequence goes on along the minus strand of CAZTWS010000017.1, from coordinate 35,003 downwards.
AAGCATGCTTGAGATGTCGCGTTTGCCGACGCCGATCATCTGTGTCGTGATTGGCGAAGGTGGTTCCGGAGGTGCGTTGGGCATTGGTGTGGGCGATCGAATTGCGGTGCTGCAGTTTGCTTACTATTCGGTGATCAGCCCGGAGGGATGCGCTGGAATTCTCTGGAAAAGCCATGATTATGCGCCAGACGCGGCACGGTCGCTCAAGCTCACGTCAAAATACCTGCAGGAGTTGGGGTGTGTCGACGATGTGATCGAGGAGCCATTGGGAGGTGCCCATCGCGACCATCATCAAATGGCCTCTCGGCTCAAGATGTATCTGGTCAAAACGCTCCGCGAGTTAGTCGACCAACCGGCCGACCAGCTTTTGGAAACGCGGTACGAAAAGTTCCGCGGCATGGGCCAGTTTATTGAAGGCGAACCGGCGACGGTCGTATCGACCAATGGCCGGCTGGGATGATGGCGTTAATTCACGGCCACAGCCGTGGAAGTCGATGGGTGGGTAGGCCATCAGATGCAAATCGAAGCGAGCAGCAGGATGATTGCATTTTACTCGAAACCTGTACCCAACGTCCGATAATCGCTGTTATGTTCGTTTCGGGTGGCGTTTTATACGGGAAATACGTATTTTGGCCCTTCACCGATGTAAGTGTTGTTTGATGGGCATATCGCAACTTATCTCGTCTTGGTGGGCTGTTGTGGCTAAACTCGCTCGGTTCGAAAACGCGCAAGAAAGCGGCGCCTCGATGTTTGAATTGGCGGCGTGAACACCCCCCCAAAATTCAATGCCGCCCTGCTTATGGCTATCTCTGAATTCGAAGACGAAGAGGATGAATACGAAGTCGACGAAGATTGGTACGACGACGATTCAGGGGCCCCGGACGATGATTTGGCCCCCTGCCCTGAATGCGGAAAATTGGTATCCGTCATAACCGATAAATGTCCGTCATGCGGATATTGGTTTACGGAAGCAGACCATCGCAAAGCTAGTACGAGCGCGTCAAAACCCTGGTGGATAGGAGCCACGGCTTTGATCTTGGTCGTTGCATTACTGGCGGGCATTCTATTCGAGATCGCCGCTCGGGTGTTTTGATGCTGGAACATGGTTCTGGTGGCAAAAAATCCCCTTCTAGTACCCACGTCCCTCAGCAGCGCCGGCCGAGTAGGGGATGCGGTAAGGATCATCCGCTGGGGGCGGCGGGCTTTGGGTGCCGCTCGAGGGCCATTCGATGTGTGGCAACTGCGATTTGATAGCCTCGGGAATCGTCACGTTCATCGGTGGCCAAGCTGGCTGAGATGGTTGCGTTGGCCCAGGTTGTGGCCAAGTGGTTTGCATTCCCGGATGAAGGTTATTGGAATTCAGCCGCTGCTCAATTTTGAAAATGTAGGGATCCACGATTTGGTGGATCTCGGGTGGAAATACTGAATGCGATTTGTCGAGCAGGGCGACGATATAGCGTCCTGACTGCGACGAGACGATTGCTTCGCCTTGAGTTGGCGGCAACGAGGCCACGGCGAAGAAGGTAATCACCACGCAAAGCAGTACGCCTTTAGCGAGTCCGAACATCGCACCGAGCTGTCTGTCGAACGAGGCGAGCCGGACCTTGTCAATCGCACTGGCTACGAAGCGGAACAACGTCCAAATAATGAATGAAGTGCCTATATAAATGGCTATCATGGCCACGAAGCGATTCCACGGGGCATGATTGCCAAACATGGGTGCGAGTTGCGAGCTGAAGCGTAGGGCGGCGAAGTAGCTCAATACTAGAGAGGCTAGCGAGGCGATTTGCCATGCCATGCCTTTCCAGAATCCGAACAGAGTTGCTCCGCCGATTACAACCAGCATCATGAAGTCGTAGGTTTGCATAATCGAAGCAGGCGATCGTTGCGCCAGAGCATTGCCCAAAGCAGTTGCATCGCGCGACCGGTCAGCCCCACAGTGCGGCAGCCAGATTGCGCGGGGACAACTATAGCGTCGTGCAAGCATTTGCTGGAAGGGCATCCTTGTCATGCACGACTCAGCTAGCACTCGTCGTGGATACGTGTGCAATGCGGCTGGTTGATAGCACTATTAGCTAAGGAACGTCATCTGAACTCTGCCCTTGGGGTAACCGGTGGAAATCGCCTACCATTCTGCTCGCTTAAGGGATAACTCAAAAATAACCTTCGGCAGATAGGATTCACCAGTGGGTCAAACTCTTCGTGGCTTCGTGTCTTAGTGGTTCAAAATCACTCACCGAATCTCCGTGCCCTCCGTGTCTCCGTGGTTATTCTGAAATCTGAATCATTTCTACTTATTCACTCTGAAGTATGGCCGGTTTTCGCACGCACGTTACAACGAGTACTGTTTTTGGCGTTGGTTACGCTGGCGTCGGCTATTTCATGTACGGCATGCCTCCCGACACCGCGGTCGTAGCCGGGGCGATTTGCGGATTCTCGGGAATGTTGCCAGATATCGACAGCGACTATGGTGTGCCGTTGCGCGAAACCATGGGGTTTACGGCAGCCATTCTTCCTATGCTGCTGCTTGGCCATTTCCAATCATTTGAAATGAGCCACGACTCGATGGTGCTGGCCGCGATTTCGGTCTACTTATTTGTGCGGTTTGGCGTCACAAAAATCATACGCCGGTGTACTGTCCATCGTGGAATGTTTCATAGCATTCCGGCCTGCCTTATTTTCTCTGGGCTTGCATTTCTTTTGTGTGCCACAGCACCCACCGTTGAAATTCGCTTTTACAAAGCAGGCGGCGTTGCGCTGGGGTTCATGTCTCACTTGCTCCTCGATGAGATTTATTCGGTCGAATGGCAAGGGGGAAGATGGCGGTTTAAGAAATCATTCGGCACGGCGATCAAATTTTGGGGCCGCGATACGTGGGCTAACTTTTCTACTTACGGCAAACTGCTTGTGGTTGCAGCGTTAATCCTTGGAGAGCCCATGGTCATGGAGCAACTGGAAGCACATCACCCGGGCTTTGCCGGCCGAGTCGATCGCTTTCGAAATCGTCTTGGAGAAATCAAGACGACTGCCAAAGCACACAGTGCGTTTGATGCTGCGCGGAATGCTTTTGCGCCATTGGCGAATGCGGGAAATGGGGGCGGCCTAGACTCTCAAACGCCTGCTAACACTCCGATGCAGTCCTCGGTACCTGTCACGCCGATTGACCCGTTTCAGCTCTCGGTGCCGCAGTCACCGTTGACCCACCCAGGCTTTCCGAATGAGGTTGGTACTGCCCAGCGTTCTTCGGATTACTATCCACAGTAGCTCTCTGTCACCCGAGCATTGATCCGGTGTTAAACAAGTTGCCGGTGACGAGTTGCTGTGTTAGTGCGTTTTTAGATTACTATACTGCTACGCCGTGATCTGATCGCAGCGGCGTAGCCGCCGCCGCCAGCGGAACGCAAACTCGAAAAATGCACTGCTTAAAGTGCCTCGGAGATGCGTTTGAGTTTATCTAGAGCCGTTTGCGCTACTTCTAAAGCATCCTGCTCCCAATAGGTTGGGTTAAAAAGTTCGATCGATAAGTAGCCGTTGAAGCCGATGTCGCGCAACGTTTTGAGAATTTCTGCGACGGGTGCAACGCCATCGCCTGGATACACCCGATGGCGATCTTCGATCTTCTCGCGTGGCGGGTCGGCCGGGTAGTCGTTTACATGGAAAACGTGCATATGACGGCCATTAAGCAGTTTGAGGCCTTCGAAATCGGAACCGCCTTTATAGAGGTGGTATATGTCGGGCAAGACGCAGGCTTTTTCGTGGCCGCTTTCGATTGCTACATGCGTTGCCTGCCCTAGCCTCTGCAATGTATTCGAGAACCCCCAAACTTCGACTTGAGGAACGACGTTGAAATGGTCGCCGAGCACGAGCAAAGCTCGGTAGCGTTCCGCGGCACGCGTATAGTTCATGTCGGCAACGTCTGTGGCACCGGAGGCTGGTGCTGCGATGCGTTTGCCGCCAATCTGTTGCAGCAGTTCCATGTCGTGACGTGCCCGCTCGAGTCCTTTCAGGCGTCGAGCTTCATCATCCACGATCCATTCCGCAAAGCCGATTGCACTTTCAACGGTTAAGCCGTGGTCTTCGATTCGTTTGCGCAAATCGGCAAGTGTTCCACCTTGCTGCACATGAGCTTCAATTTCACTAATCCACGGTTCGATTGCCTGGTAGCCGGCTTTAGCAGCGAGATCGACAATTTCCGTTAAGGGCAATTTCTGCCCGCGGATCGTGCTCGTGTTCAAGCAGTATTTGAAAGTTGCCACCTGTTTTTCCTTTGTTGATTTCTAAAATCGGCGTCAGAGACTCCTACCCCAGTAGTCCCATCGGGCGCGGGTATGTTTTCAACCGCGTGGGCGGTAGTTAGCACGTACCTCGTCGACGAATCGCCGGAGTTCTGCAAGCGGGTTTTCGGCGGCGATGATCGGATGGCCGATTGTTACGTTGGCGGCACCTCGTTGCACCGCCCGAACTGCGTCCTCAACCCCGAAGCATCCTACGCCGACAGGGATCGTGACGGCATCCAGCACTTCGTCTAACCACTGAACGGAATCTTGCGATGCATTCGCAACACGCTGGTCGGCACCGTAGTGTAAATACAGCATGTGTACGCCCCACTCTTCGCACTGGCGTGCGCGAGCGGCTTGATTTTTCACGCCGATCATATCGGCAACAACCATGACGTCGGTTTCGCGCGACGCCGCCACAGCCGCTTTGATGGTTTCGTCAGGGGCGTTGGCACATACCGTTATGATTTGTCCCCCCTGCCCTTTGGTGCGATGCACATTTTTTCCGCCGGAGTCCATCGTTTTATAATCGGCCAACACAGGATAGCCGGGGAAAGCTTTCACCATCTGACCGATGGGAGCAAGTCCTTGCGATACGATGAGCGGGGTACCGATCTCAAGCCAATCCACACCGGCTTCAACGCCAATCTTGGCCATGGCGAGGGCTTCTTCAATTGTGGCGAAGTCGAGAGCTATTTGAACGATAGGAGGTTTGATTTCGATCATCGTGTGTTCGTGTGAGATTTTTAATTCCTGGGATCAATCAGATATTTCGCGCCGGCAATTCGTCTGTATCAATCCATAACGTGACTGGTCCGTCGTTTACGAGCAACACCATCATATGTTCGCGGAATCGGCCCGTCTCTACGTGAATGCCTGCCGCTCGTGCTCGGGCCACGAATTCTTCGTAGAGGCGGTTTGCCAATTCCGGTGGAGCGGCCTCGATAAAACTTGGTCGGCGTCCTTTTCGGCAGTCGCCAAAAAGCGTGAACTGGCTAACTACGAGTAGTGAACCGTTCACCTCGGCCAGGGAGCGGTTCATTTTTCCGTCATCGTCCTCGAAAATTCGCAGTCCGATGATCTTTTCTACCATCCATCGCAATTGTTCGTCGCCGTCACCTGTTCCGACGCCTAGCAGTACGACTAATCCGGGGCCAATTTGCCCGGTTATTTCCCCGTGAACAGTTACTCGTGCCTCACTTACTCGCTGGATACAAGCCCGCATGTTTCCTCTCAATCGATGGTCCGCGCTAGTTACGAATCGCTAGCGAATCTGTGATAATCAGCCCTTCTTAAATTTATGCCTCTCTGCCTGCAACAAATCTAAAGGGGCCGGCCCCAGATCGCTGCCCTGCCCTACCCCAACTATGCCCATCGTTCTGCTCACGTATTATTGCGCACTCATCCTCGTGGCGTCGATCATCGGCGGGATGATCCCTGTATGGTTTAAACTGACGCACCGTTGGATGCAATTTGCCGTGAGTTTTGTAGCAGGCGTCATGCTGGGCGTTGCCGTGCTGCACATGTTGCCACACGCGATTGCCGATGCGACAGCCGCCGCTGTAACTTCTGTCGAGGCTGACGACTCACTGGCGGTGGCGGAGGCTCAATCGAGCGCGTTAAACAGTGCGATGCTCTCGCTGCTTGCTGGTATGCTGGCAATGTTCTTCATTGAGCGTTTTTTTTCGTATCACCATCATGACGTACCTTCGGCCGAGGGAGACCAATCCTCACACGATCATGAGCACCATCATGATCATTCTCACCATCATCACAGCCATTCGCATGCGCACCACGAGTCTTCGCAGCACGGGCATGATCTTTCTTGGAGTGGGGCGGCATTGGGTCTGATGTTGCACAGCGTACTAAACGGCGTGGCATTGGCTGCTGCCGTGCAACATGGGGGGCATGGAACTTCGTGGCTGGCCGGTTTCGGAACGTTCTTAGTGATTTTTCTTCACAAGCCTTTCGATGCCATGACCATTGGCATGCTCATGGCTCGGGGCGGTTGGAGTCTGCCCTGGCGGCATACCGTGAATGCGCTGTTTTCGCTTGCGATTCCTATCGGAGTGTTGGTTTTCTACTTTGGGCTGATGACCGATACGGCTGAGGCTGGAGCTGGCGGCCAGCAATGGTTTATCGCGTGTGCCCTAGCCTTTTCTGCCGGGACATTTCTTTGCATTTCGTTGAGCGATTTGTTGCCCGAGCTTCAGTTTCACCAACACGATCGCGTGAAACTCTCGATTGCCCTAATCCTTGGCCTTGCGCTGGCCCACTTGGCAGCCCAGCTAGAATCGGCGGCCCACGGGGCTCACTCGCATCCTCAACCGCCGGATAAGCCTAACAACGCGGCAACTCTTCCTTAACGGCATGCTTTACCAGCACTGCCCTATCGTTGTCATCCGCCTTGGCGTCTAGTTGGCCGAAAGCTTATTCCGAATAGGATGCAAGGGCCGCACGACCGTACAAGGATTAACGCATGTCGGGCACGAACCATCGAACTTGGCAGAATTACCGCGTGGGGCATTTCCTAACCACGGTTCAACTCGACCCCATGGTTGCCTCGCATCGCCTTGATGAACACCATGGACTCTCAAAACTTACGGCCCAACTGATCGACTTGATGGATGATCAGAGACTCCCCACTACCTGGGCCGTTAGTGACCCGGCGCATTCGGCCGCGACTTCGCGGATACTTCGTTCGAGCGTGGCCCACGAGTTTGCCATCCTGGGTGACAGCAATTGGGTGGGAGAAACTGCAGGCCGCACACGATTTGCTCGTGAGCTAGCCAGGCGAGTTACACAGGCTCGCTCCACGGGGGTTGAAGTACAAACATTCGTGCCGCGTGTGGCTTCGGTCGAGGAGCATATCGACTTGGTTGTGAAGCAGAATATTACTGCTGTGGCTTCCACGACGCCTGAGAATGCGGCTTTAGCGATAGTTACACCGCGGGCCCTGCACTATGGGGTGTGGGAGCTACCAGTTACAGGGCGGGTGCCCGTGGCACGCCGCTGGTTCTCGCTGGGGCAATGGGCTGCTTGGCGGCAGATCAAAACCGCTGCCCGCGATGCGGCCATCTACCACCTCGTTGTGGATGCACCGGCTATGTGCGAGGAAGGACCAGCCGCTTATGCGACACTTGCCTGGCTTATTCGTCGCGTTGCAAATTTACGCGATCGTGGAATGGTGCGCGTTGAAACAATGGCTGGAACAGCAACGCGACTAGCCAATGTGCCGAACTTGAAACCGCAACGGTCGATCTTACGCAACGTGGCGTAGACAGTGATTTGTTTGGGAGGCGACCAGACCATGAGCGGTGCTTATGGCAATTCTCGAAACGCATTCCAGCCTAAATAGGCTAAAATACCGCCGCTGATAGCGAATCCGAGGTTGGAAACCACCCCGCCCTTTCCGCCAAAAGGAATATCTAGCGTTAAGTTCAAGAGGAAGGCTAAGGCCACTATGCCGCCGGTAACCATTCCGGCAATAGACATCGCTTTACCCATAGGGCCCACATCCCGTATCGCTTGCATCGCGTAACTTGGCATCTCAATTTGCTAGTATAACTGCCGATTTTGCCTTGTCACGACAATCGGCCCATATGCCGCAGGCTGGGCATAATAACGCAATTTGCGGCTCTTATGAAGGGTTATCCATACTAGCACCGCTGGCGTAGACCGTGTCAGAAGGCTCGTCCAAGGCTTTTTCTCGGCGAATATGAGCCACATCGGCCACCAGCTTATGAATTATTGCCTGATTCGCTTCGACGTTTCTCCAGGCGGCGTAGTAGGTCCATGCAATCAACCCAATCCCCCCAATTGCACCCATAAGATGCCAGTTTACCCATTCGCGGGTGTTGGGCTGCCCGGTGGCGGGGTCAGAGGCACCACCAAGTGCGATAACCCCCACGATGGTCAACATGCCCAGGAGTGCCCACGGAAAGGTGCGTCGTTTTAGCTGGTTGCTGGCCCGCACGTCTGCCGGATCGAGTTGGTAGGTATCGACAACCTCCTTGCACCACCGGCTTGTGCCAATGAAATACGTGACGATGATGCTTTCCACCAACACTACGGCTAGAGCGGCCACAAGCCCGGTCAATCGATGAACGGTTGCCCAGGCTTGGGTCTCTGTGGTGGGGAATGGCTCCGCATACAAATCGCCGATCGAAAGCCCCAGAACCATTGCTGCGGCCATCAAGATGACCGACATGGATCCCAAGGTGAATAAGATGCGTGTCATCGACCGGACGCTCCCGCCTGAACGGCGAACCGCGCGAGGGGACTGGCACCCCTAAGCGGCAACATGGATGCTTGGTTCGCTGTTTTCATAAAATCCCAACTGATACAATTCTCTTAGCGTAACGGTCATCGACCATGACCGCACCCCCTGCCCTACCCCGACTTCCATTTGTGGACGGATCAATTCGCCCGTGACCCACGTTAAATTACCTACGCTTGCGATCACCATGGGGGATCCGGCTGGTGTTGGCCCTGAAGTTATCGCAAGCTCTTGGTCAAACTCGTCCGTCCACGCCGCATGCCGGCCTTTGGTTATTGGTCATCCGGTACTTCTGGAGCGGGCCGCTAAACTCCTGAGCCAACCCCTACGAATTGTGGAGGTTGCCTCGGTTACTGAGGCACAAAAAATGAGCGGGCCTGATCTGGTTCCCGTGCTTCGAGGTTGTGGGGACGAGGCAGTGGACGTGCAGCCCGGCCTTGTGGATGCGCACGCTGGAGAGTCTGCATACCGATGCGTTCGATTGGCTGCGGAACTCGCCATCGTGGGCGAGATCGATGGTCTCGTGACGGCACCTCTCAGTAAAGCCGCATTGCATGCCGCAGGACATTTTTATCCTGGGCATACAGAACTGCTCGCGGAAATGTGTGGCGTTCGTGAATTTGCCATGATGTTGTATCTGCCAGACGTTAGCCCGGTGGCCCCAACCGTTGCAGGCTCTGACATTCCGCCTTCGAGTCGTCGGCATGGGCTCGGAGTTGCGCATGTAACGCTTCATCAATCGCTACGCAGTGTGTTTGATGATATTACTTCGTCGGCCATTCTTGAGAAGTGCCGGCTTGCTGATGGGGTAATGCGCCGGCTTGACATAAGCCGGCCAAGGCTGGCCGTTTGTGCGCTGAATCCACATGCTGGCGAAGATGGCCTTTTTGGCGACGAAGAGCAAACAATCATTGGGCCAGCGGTGATTGAGGCTCGCAATTCGGGGATGGACGTGACTGGCCCTTACCCTACTGATACGCTGATGATGCGTGCGAGAGACGGCGAGTTTGATGCCGTGGTTGCCATGTATCACGATCAGGGGCACATTGCGCTTAAACTGCTGGGCATGCATGCGGCAGTGAACATCACGCTGGGCCTCCCGATCGTTCGCACCAGTGTTGCTCATGGCACGGCATTCGACCGGGCTTGGCAAGGAACTGTTCGTAGCGAGGGCATGGTCGCGGCCGTTGAAGTTGCTGCAAAGTTAAGCGCATCACGATGATCTAGATGATGCAGATGGGGTTGCTACTTCACGGGGGCGGCAGTACGGCCTGCGATTTGTTCGTTGCGTTTATGACGCAGTTTTTCAAGTACGGCTGTGGTTTGATCGACCCATTCGGTGTCGCCGGGCGTGTAGATGAATTGCCCGGTGTCGGTGGGAATATCGAAACGTACATCGGTAAACTCTAGCACCACCATGGGACGACTGCTGAGTTGATAGGGTATCGCCGCGCCGGCCTGGTTGGCTGCGATCGGTGTTTCGAGTTTGCGATATTCGATTCGGTAGGGAAAGAGATCAGTCTGTCCGAATAGGATGAGAATCTCTTCTGGGAGTCTTTCTGGCAGCTTGGCCGTATTTATTGGTGAGTTGCCATCCGTCGGAGTTTCTGTCGTGACTACTGGCCTTAGCAGCCTGGCGAGTCGCTCAGGACGCCAATGGCCGACCACGGCAAAGTACGGCATGCTTGTTGTTTGCTTGCCGCTCTCCCCTTCTGCAGCTACCCGCATTGGCTGTGGAGGCAGGAAGGTAAAATTCTCGCTTAACGCCCATAGCATGCTGGGAAGGCCGCCTGAATGCGAAATCAGGTCTGATTGTGCTGACATCCAGTTTATGTTTCCCGGCTGCAGTTCGCTCAATTGTGATCCGCTTAGCAAGGTGTCTGCACGTAGTTGTCGCAGGTCGAGTCGAGTCACCGATCGGCCGATAGGAAGCCGGCGTTCGACCCAAAGAAAACGGCTGTCTGAGACTTGGAGCACGCTGGCCTCTTGGCCGGCGATTTGCAATTCGAGGCGGACTCTCAGGCCTTCCCCTGTTCCTTGCTGCCAATAGCTGCCAATACCGTAAATCAGGGGTTTGCCGGGCAGCATGGTTTGGTGCCGCAATCGGGCGGCGATGCTTATTCGTTGTTCCAACTGGGCTGAGGCTTGGGTGATCAATTCGTCACCGACCGGTTTTTTACCGGCTGATACGGCTGCCTCGGTTGCGGTGGGCGGTGTTGTGATAGCAGGTGCGGCTACCAGCACCGTTGGGACCGTGGTGGGAGAGCTAGGAACTACCGCGTACGGATCATTTGCGGCAGTCACGAGCTTGTTGTGTGCTATCAATGGCAGCGAAAGGCCTAGGAGCAAAGCGAACGATAAACGAGGCAATTTGTTCTTCATGTGCCGGATTTGCCGGTTTTGCCAAAGAAAACACTTCTGCGGGGCCGACCATTAGTTCGCGGAGATTCAGTGCGCGACTTTCACATCGCGAGGCTGAGAGCTCCACGCTAGTCGCGAGCGGCAGAGATTGTAGGTTCTGCTTGCGTGGGGAGCCATCGCAGTTGCGATGGGTTTGCTAGCGTCCGATGCAAATACGACCGAAGTCCTTACGACTTCGGAAGCGAAATCGAAGATCGAGTTAAGGGGGGAAGGTCATGCGAGTTGAGCGTGCGCTCGTGGGAATATTGTGCGTAGCTGCAGCGACGGCAACGGGCTGCGGCGGTGGCAAGTTGGCGTACAACCTGCCGCCGGCTGCGCGGCTGATGGAGCCGGGCCCTGGCGTGGGCGGTCCTGGACCGGGCGTTATTCCGCCCGCCGGGGGGCCGTACGGCGGGATGTACGGCGGTGGGATAAACAGGTTTGGTGCCGCCGGAATGGGCGGAGCGATGGGTGGTCCGTATGCCAATGGCCAAATGCCGATGGGCCCCGGCCCAGGCACGTACGCCGGTATGGGAACAAGCGGTCAGTTGGGTAACGACGTAATGCAAGCCAGCTTCAACGAACAAGGTGTGGTCCACTGCGAAGGCGGGGCCTGTGCTTTGAAGCCCGGCATGCATCCTGGCGGCATGAACGATCCACAAATCATGCAAGCTGGCTTCCATGGTCATGGCCTGTTGCATCGTGGTGCGCCTTGCCACATTCGCCCCGGCTCGGTTGAGTCGTATGGTGGTGGCGCTGATGGTGCGTTCGGTGTTGCTACGACCCAAGTTGCTTTCCTTGGCGATGAAGGGGTTCAGGTTTCGTGGGATGTCAGTGGCTCCGGCATGTTCGATTCCGATCCGCTTGTCGTTCCAGGCCGCCAGGATTTCTACCAAGGTGCGATTTATCGCCTGCGTCTGTCGAACATTCCGGGCCGTCCTGGCATCGAGTTGTTCCCGACGCTTGAGATTGCCCCGGTGACTCCGCGAACCGATGCCTACCTGGCACACTCGCCTGTGCCGGTTCAGTTCACGGAGGAAGATTTCGATCAAGTCACCAGTGGCAACTTTGTAACCAAGGTGATCTATCTTCCAGATCCTGAGTTCCAAGAGCTCGCGTTGGCTGGTGTGGAAACGCTCGTGAGCACACGGCTCGATCCCGGTGTCGATCCGATTGTGGAAGCCGACCGTCGTGGTTCGATTCTTGCCATCTTGCGGATGGGTAACAAAGACCTTCGCCGCGTCGGCATGAACGTGGAGTACGAATCGGAAGTGGTTCCGGCTTCGCATTCGACCAGTATTCAGAAATCAACTGGTTGGGACGACGTTCGCCACGCGAGCGCCAGTGAAGCCGACCAGGCTGATTATGAGAGCCAAGCTCTTTACCACGAGGAATTGGATGCGGCCGGTATGCCGACCGAGAACGGTGTAACCCCCGCTCAGTATTGTGGACCGTACGGTGCCGGTTATGGTGACGGATCGATGGGTGGCATGCCAATGGGCATGCCGACCGGTGGATTCGCTCCGCCGGCTGTTCCGCCGAACATGATTGCGGGTGGCCCCCAATACGGCATGCCGATCACTGGCACGCCGATTGGTTTGCCTGGTCCGCCGCACATTCCGCTTGGTGTGCCGGCCGGTCTGCAAAAGCACACGATGAAGAACAAAACTCGCGTCATGATTCCGCCGCCAGTTACGCACATGCACATGACCGTGAAGCAGCGTCCGGGCCTCAACTACCCGCGTCCTGTGAATCACGTTCACGTGAACGAGACGCAGCGTGAACCATTCCGCTTGTTACCCGGTTGGATGAGCGGCATGTTCGGCGGTGCTCATGGGAGTGCCCAAGCCGGCGGCGGATACGGACCCGATTGTCAGTAGTTTTCAGGAGTAGGTGAATAAGTGAGTGGGTGGGGTGATTCTCATCCAGGCATTGAAAGCTTGTAAATCTACTCACCAACTCGTCTACTCACCTATTCACCTTTTCCCACGTAAACCCCCATGACGACGGTGCTGATGCTCGAGCGATCGCCACGGCGATTGCGAGTCGAAGGCATACTGCGATGGGCAGTACTGGTGATAGTTGCGCTCGGCAGGCCAGCCGCGGCACAAGATCGACCAGTCCACTGGCTTCATGCCGGTGTCATGCCTCCGGGAGCGATTGGCAGCCAACGACTCCAACGAGGCGGCCCGTTGTTAGGGTATTTCCAGCCGGTGCGAGTCCGAGCTCCCGAAGGAGCTCGGATCGCGCTGGCGGCGGAAGGGAGTTTTACCGATCCGCCGCTGGGCGATGCGCTGGTGGGCATGCAGATCGGGCCCGTGTATCGACTCAAGGTTACCGAGATTCCGAATAATCCTGGGCTTGAAGTCTTTCCGACGATTGAGGTGGTGGATCGACTTTATCCACCGCCGGGCCTTCGCTTGCGGTTTCCAATTCCTGTCGAGCTAACGCAGGAAGAGCTCGAAATGGCTGCTCGTGGCTCGTTCGTGACGCGAGTGATCTATGTCGAGAGCCCGAACACTGCCTTGCCGATCGCACAACCGGCAAAAGGCGAGCAAAGTTGGGTAGAAGCCCCGCCAGGAGCGGACCCTTTGGTCGAGGCAGACAAGCGAGGCCGACCCATCGCGATTTTGCGAATTGGTTCTCGTGTTCCGAGTGCCGCTGCTCAAGCAGCCGCGTGCGTCGAGCCACCTCCGTTCGTGATGTACGACGCCGACAGCATGTGTGAGACGGACCAAGTGCCAGAAGTAGTCGGTCAGTAAGTCGAACAGCAACATCGAGCCATGCAAGCAATCGCACAAACTGATAAAACTTCAGCCACGCCGATCGGCATGCCGGTGTGGTGGCGCTACGCGTTAATCGCGATGGCCACGGTCATTATGTGTTCTTGCAAGGCACCTGTCGTGCGTACCCAGTCGCCGCTTCCTTTGGAGGGTGAGCAGACGGCGCAAGAACAGACGCCGTCTGTTCGTCGCCCTCCTTTGCAACCTGTTCCCCAACGTTTACAAGTTGATCCGACTGCGGGGATCGAGTCGCGGGCACTCAAGGCTACGCCGCTTAGCATGGCTTCGGACGCCATGGCCAATTGCCCTACTTGTGGGCCTGTGCCTTGTGACTCCTGCCAGGTCTGTGCAACGGATCCGTATGGGCCCCTTGTCGGGCCTAGTGATGAATACCTGTGCGACGGTGGTGACTACGGTGCGCCAGTTGGCGTGCGGGCAGATTGGACCATCGAAGGGTTGGACGAAGAGGACGCGGCTGCCCATTACGATACAGTCGACGGACGTACGATCGTTACGCCTAGCAATCGCGTTTGTATTTATGCGCCTCGCTTTGCGGCCGTTCGCCGCGTTGTCGCGCCTATCGTTCACGAGCAACCGTTGTTTGTAAACGCAGTGATGGAAGAACAGCAACCGGTGAAAGCGATCGAGAACGTGCCTGTGGCCGCATCGCTACAACGGCTTGCACCAAGCATTAACCTTGCCGATCAGCCGCCAAATTTGTTTCGGCAGCGTCAGCGAGCGGGTGGCCTAGATAACCTTGTGGCCACGATGGATGCTTACAACTCGTTGGCACCTTATGCCAACCTGGCGATCATTCGTACGGGTGAAGTTTCTGACGCGGAGAAGGCGTTGGTCGAGCGTGCCGAATTAGCGGCTGTGGCCCTGACTGGTATCGAAGCACCGCAGGTGGTATTTGACGTGAAAGCGGCTCAGGCACTCGACAGCGTGCTCCATCCAGGGATTGTCTATCAAACCGATGAGCCGAACAGCCCGCGACTGCGATTGCTGAAGCTTGCCTCATGCGGAAACGCGCTGCCAGGCGAAGAGGTGGAGTTTACGCTGCGATACGACAACATCGGCGACCAAGTGATTGGCAACGTGACGATTGTCGACAATCTTTCCGCACGATTCGAATACGTGCCACAATCGGCATTGAGCAGCGTCGATGCGAACTTCAGCACGAAACCCAACGACACGGGTTCGTTAATTCTCCGCTGGGAAATTATTGAGCCGGTGAAGGCTGGCGAAGGCGGAATTCTGCGTTTTCGTGTCAAAGTGCGATAAGACCAGTCTGTTGGTGAGATTGGCTTGCTGTCGCCGGCTTCGACTTTTCGGTCGATTAAATCGACACGCCCGTTTGGTTTGCCACTTGAGGCTGGGTGTCGAAATCTCGCTTATTCGCTCGCTGCCCGCTCTCCGCAAGCTACGCGACTGCCCTCTGCTGCGTCATAATGCACCAAGGGATAAAACTTGCCGCGCTTGAACGGAGAGCACAAACAATGAATAAGCTGATTTGCGCGTTGACTGTTGCTGGATGCCTATCGCCAAGCTTCGCTCTGGCTGCTACCGATGAGTCAAAGCCGCTTGAAGAGGTTGTGTCAGCCGGGCTGGCTTATCTTCGAGATAAAGGACAAGACAAAGACGGAACGCTCTCGCCACGAATCGGCTCTGGTGTAACTTCGCTGGCCGTAACGGCCGCTCTGCGCCATGGCCGGCCGCTCGACGACCCTCTGGTCGCGCGTGGCTTAAAGGCATTGGAAAAGTTCGTTCAACCGGACGGCGGCATTTATGGCAGTGATCGGTTGCGAAACTACGAGACGTGTGTCGCCATCGTATGCCTTGCCGAGGCAAATAAAGTGGCTGGCGACGGGAGGTACGACAAAATTCTTGCCGATGCAGACAAGTATGTACGCGGCTTGCAGTATGGCGCGGGCGGCGACGTGGAATCGTCGGATATTAAATACGGCGGTGTCGGGTACAGTGGTCCAGAGCGGCCCGACCTGTCGAACACGGCCTACTTGATCGATGCGCTGCACGCTTTAGGCACCGACGGCGATGATCCGGCAATTCAGCGAGCCTTGGTATTCATCGGACGCTGCCAGAACCTCGATGGCAAATGGAACGACACCGAGTTTGGAGACAAAGTCAACGACGGCGGGTTTTACTACGTAATTCCGACTGAGAAGGTAGACCCATCAGACAGTGAGCGGGTAACCGCGAATGGAGGGCTGCGCAGCTACGGTTCGATGACCTATGCCGGCTTTAAAAGCATGTTATATGCCGGGCTCACCAAGGACGATCCACGGACCAAGGCCGCATTGGAGTGGATCGAGAAAAATTACTCGGTGACAGAAAATCCTGGGCAAGGCACAGCCGGGCTATATTATTACTATCAGTTGTTCGGGAGTGCCCTGGCGGCATCGGAATTAGCCCAGGTTCAAACGGCCAAAGGCGAACGCTCGTGGCAAAGTGATCTGGCCGCGGAGTTGGTTAGGATGCAAAAGTCCGATGGTTCGTGGAGCAATGCAAATCGACAGTGGATGGAGAACGATCCCAATTTGTGTACCGCGTTTGCATTACTAGCGTTAGCGAATTGCGATGATGCAGCCCTTGAAAAGCAACCATGATTCGGACAGCAGTTGCATGAACGATAATCCGGAACTGCGCCATCCTGTTCCTGAATCAAGTAGCGACCAACCGGAAACCCGATGGAAGCGAGTGTTGCGTTATGTTCTGACGGCAGCGTGGATTGCGAATGTCGCCATATTGCTAGGTGCCTTTTGGTGGGTTTACTTCGAGCCACGATCGCTGCAAACGATGCAATCGTTTCAGAAGCCGCCAGCAAGTGTGCCTACGTTGCTTTCGTTCGAGAAGATAAAGAGCATCGCCACGAGTCGCCCCATGGTTGGAATCGTGGCGATTGCTGCCGTCACGGCTATGGTAACGGTGATTGCGATGGCCTTGGGAACGATGATGGGTGGAAGGCGTTTCCGGACTTTGCGGATGTGGCTTGCATTTACGGCCGTATTCGCGGGATGGTTGACGTTTCTTGTGGCTTGGCAGGATGTTTATTGGCACGGTCAACAACGCCGAATGCGGCCTGTGCTTCGTCATGCGGAAGTAATGGCACGATTTCTCGAAACGAGTTGGCCCGAAGACGATGGCGAATTGACAGGTATTGGGCCCTTCCTGGCTTATCCTAAGGGCAAACCGACGACGATCATGCCACTCAAGTGGGTAACAATTCCTAACACCTCGTTGAGATTCTCCACGATCGAGCGAACCGACCCCAATGTGATTGGATTCGAACTGACCGGCGATGAAGCCGGTGCCTGGTTAGAATGGCGGGGCGACGATCATGCTCCCGAGGCATTCAAGAGCGGGCTCGACACGCGATACAATGTGGGCCGTTACACGCGGTTGGCACCGCATTGGTTTTTAGTTCGTTATACGTACGCTGGCGTGGGCGGCTGATTCAACGATATCCCAACCGGCATCGCTGTCGGTAGCAAAGGCAAGCTTAGCCTACGGAAGCTCAGTGTCACACGTTGCATTTTTATTGATTTGCGTGGCGTGGGGAGCGAGCTTCATTCTCATGGAGCGTGCAACCCATGCTTTCGGACCGGTGGGGGTCGGTATTGGACGGTTGATTGGTGGGGCTGCGGTTCTTGCCTGTATGTGGTGGTTGCAGCGAGCGCGTCACCATGTTTCCAAGCAAGATATGGTGAAGATTGCTGCCGTTGCGCTCATCGGCACATCCTGGCCATTTGTGGTTCAGCCCTACTGCCTCCGCCAAGGTTTCGGGCATAGTTACTTTGGGATGATGGTTGCCCTGGTGCCGCTAGCAACCATTGTGGTGTCCGTGCCTATGTTGGGAGTTTGGCCTACGAAGCGACAACTAGCGGGGGTTGTCGGCGGCTTCGGCTGCATGATGCTGCTTTTACAAGACGGCGCAGCGAGGGGAATGTCAGCGAGCTTGCTGGGATTGGCTCTCACGGTGCCTTTGAGCTACGCGCTGGGCAACACTTATTTGAAATGGAAGTTATCGCATTTGCATGCCGTGCCGCTAACGACGCTCGTTCTATCGTTTGCGGCGTTGTGGCTTGTGCCGTTTGAGATTGTGCCAGGACTACTCGAACAAATGGGGCTTCAGGGGCCATCTGAACCGCGGGAAGTGCTAGAGGCGTTGCTGGCACTTGCCGTATTGGGAGCAGTTGGGACAGGAGTGTCCGTGTTGCTGTTCATTCACCTGGTGGTACAGGAAGGGCCTCTATTTGCGGGGATGGTGACTTACGTCGTTCCTGTATTTGCGCTGCTTTGGGGGGCTTTCGATGGTGAGACAATTACAGGCAAGCAATTGATTGCCATGAGTGGGGTACTGGCTATGGTCGCGCTCGTGCAGTTCGGTGCAAACGCAACTGCGGAGGCCTCTTCCCCACGGGTTGGCAATGAGCCCCACTTTTGCCCCTCCGAAAATCCAGTCGGCGCGGAGGTCGGCGAGCAAGAACCAGCGTTTCAAGACAAATAGTGAAAATGATATGTGTTCCTGAGCCCAAGATGACTTGGTTTGCAGAAGTTCTGATGAAATCGGACGGTTTTGGCCGATATCTTGGGCCAATACGCAGCAGCGAATACCTTAGGGTCATCGGAAGCGGCTGGGACTCGTATATGGTTTTGGTGCAACCTCCGTCACCATTTGTGAGCCGGCAGCATGGCGTTTTCAAGGGGATTTTGCACTGCCTCTTGGTGGGTGCCGTTGCTAAAATCGCGGTCCGCGAACCTTGAATGGCTTAGACCGTCTTTACGAGTTGTTGCATGTGTTGTGGTTTGTACTGCGTTTGCAGTGCTTACCCTGGCTTAGAAGTTATTGAGTTCGCGAATCTATTATTAAGTATCCTCTTTGTCTGTTCCTGCCGTGGCTCACCTCGCGTTTGTCTTTTGTTGTTTTGTTTGGGGCTCGTCGTTCATCCTGGTAGATCGCGTTGCGCATGTGATGGGACCAGTGGAGATCGCTTTATGGCGATTTGGTGGCGGCTCTGCCATTTTAGGATTGCTGTGGTGGCTAACGCAACGAAGTTACCGGCTAACGCGAAAAGAGTTTTTCAAAATCGCGGCAATTGCTTTAGCGTTTAATGCTCCACCGCAAATCATTTTACCCTACCTGATCAATCAAGGGTTCGGGCATAGCTTTTTTGGGCCGATGGTTGCGCCGGTTCCCTTGATAACGATACTGGTTTCCATTCCGCTTTTGGGCGTGAAGCCAACACCGCGCCAGCTCTTTGGCGTGCTGGGCGGATTATCGTGTTTGTGGCTGATCGTGGACGACGGTTTCGACCGTGGGATGTCGTTCGCTTTTGTCGCGTTGGCGCTCACGATTCCGTTGATGTCCGCACTGAGCAATACAACTATCAAATGGCAGCTTCCGCATGTACCCGCATTGCCGTTGACTACGGTGATGTTGATGATGGCCGGCTTCTCGCTTGCACCGCTCGAATTCTCGGGTACTGCGCAGGATGCCTTGCACTTGGCCAGACCAACGGAACCAGCAACACTCGAAAGCTGGGGCTATATGGCACTGTTGGCAATTGTGGCCACCGGTCTGTCTACGGCTGCATTCGTTTGGCTGATTAAAGTGCGAGGGCCCCTGTTTGCAGGCATGGCAACTTATGTGGTTCCCGTTATTTCGCTGTTATGGGGAGCTTTAGACGGCGAGAAAATCAGTATCCAACAAGTGGGAGCCATTGCGGGGGTGCTCTCGATGGTGGCATTGGTGCAACTCGAGTCGCGTCGCGAAGTGCCGATTGTCGAGCCGGCTGCTCCACCGATCCCCCTGGAAATGGCAGAGTCGGTTGCCACTTTGCCTCTCATGGCAGACGCATCGGCTGCTCCCACCTCTCAGGTGGCCTAGCGGGTGCAGTATTCTTAAGATTGGGCTCATACCCCCTGGCCTGCGATGCTGTTAGCATCATGGTCTTGCTGGTGTATTTAGCATTCGGCCGTTACGCGCTTAGTAGCAGACGCAAGCCTGCGAGCAGACGAGTGAACTATGTCTACCCACCCTTGGTTAGCAGATCGTACCGCTAATTTTGACGCATCGGGGATTCGCAAGGTGTTCGACCTCGCTGCCAAAATGAAGAATCCGATCAATTTATCGATCGGCCAACCAGATTTTGCGGTGCCGGATGCAATTAAAGAAGCAGCGATTGCCGCGATCCGTGGCGACAAGAATGGATATAGCGTTACTCAAGGCGTGGCTGAGTTGCGCAATCGGTTACAGGCGCGGGTCGATGAGCAGTACGGACGTCCGGATCGCAAGGTGTTGGTGACCTCCGGCACCAGCGGCGCATTGGTTCTTGCCGTACTCGCGATGATCAACCCTGGCGACGAAGTAATCGTATTCGATCCTTACTTCGTGATGTACCCTGCCCTTGTGGGAATGGTTGGCGGCGAATGTGTCATGGTCGATACGTATCCGGACTTCCGTATTGATCCGAGCCGCGTGGCGGCGGCTATCACGCCTCGGACCAAGATGATTCTGATGAACAGCCCTGCGAATCCAACGGGGGCCGTTGCGAGCGAGGCAGACTCCAAGGCCATTGCAGAGCTTGCGAAGAAACACGATATCGCGCTGATTAGCGACGAAATCTATCGAACCTTTTGTTACGACGGCCAGCTTGCCAGTCCCGCAACGTGGAACGACCAGACGATCGTGGTTGATGGTTTGAGCAAATCGTACGGCGTAACCGGCTGGCGGTTGGGCTTTATGCATGGCCCGTCGGCGATTATCGATAAGATGACGATGCTGCAGCAATATACGTTTGTTTGTGCGCCGCATCCGCTCCAGTGGGCAGCCCTGGCAGCATTGGATGTTGATATGACATCGTACGTGGATGCATATCGCCACAAACGAGATATGGTCGTGGAAGGACTTCGTAACACGGGCTACCAGGTAGTGAAACCCGGTGGTGCGTTCTATGTGTTTCCTGAGGTTCCCGATGGAAAAGGGACGGCGACTGAATTCGTGGCAGATGCCATCGCCAACGAGCTGCTAGTCATACCGGGAAATATATTTAGTGGTCGGGATACCCATTTTCGAATTTCTTATGCTGCAAGCGATGCGACCATTGAGCGAGGGATTGAAGTGCTTGCTCGGTTGCAATCTAGATGAGTATCGGCAATGAGATTTTGGTGAGTACAACGCTAAGGGCTCACAATTTGTTCTCGGAACCAAATCTTAAAATTACGCTTTGTTGTCTGTGTCTCGATGATTGCTGAGAGGCTGGCAAATATTGCGGCTATCTGTCGTAGTTTTGGGTTAAACTTGCCCATTTCTCATTCAGGCCATTTAGACGGAGAGTTAGAAAAGTAGCGACAGCGCGGAAGGATGCGGGTACACTCATAGGCACCTCAGGATGTGCAACTCGAATTGAGGAGTCAGGCCGTGGCGATCCGACCGTCTGAGCTGTTGAACCATTTACCAAGTGCAGCGGAGCTATTAGAAAAGCCTCCCGTGCGTGCGCTTGTCGATCGTTGGAACCGAAGTTCTGTCGCAAGCAATGTTCGCACCTTTCTCGACGAGTTCCAGGAGGATTTAAAACGACGTGTTGCCGACGTTCCGTTGCCGACGATTCGTGAGTTAGCCGAAAGAGCTGCGCGATATGTGGCATCGCGGCATCAGGTGGATGTTGGAACGGCGATTAACGCAACTGGCCAGCTCTGGGGGCCGTTGTGGAACGGCGTTCCGCTTGCCTCTGTAGCGATTGAGCAATGGGCCGCTGTGGCAAACGAGTTCGCGGTTAACTCCAGAGCAAGCTCATCGCGCAGTTGCTCCGCCGCAGAGCAAAGTTTGTGTCGACTGACTGGGGCCGAATCGGCAATGGTCCTGCACAGTTACTCGTCTGCATTGTGGCTTGCGCTCAATACGATCGCTGTGGGGCGCGAGGTGCTGGTGGCGCGATCAGAAGTGGGGAGCATCGGTGCCGGGGGAGCCCTACCCGAACTATCGTCCTCGGCGAATGTGCGACTCCGCGATGTGGGAACAGCAAATCAAGTTTCCGCACGTGATTATGAAACGGCAGATCCGGGGAATATCGCGGCGGTTCTAACGGTATTTTCGAATGAGTACCGGGTCGTTGGGCAGACAGCCACGGCCGATCTGAGTGGGTTGGTATCTGTTAGCCATAGTCGAGCATGGCCGCTGATAGCGGCGATGGACATTCTGCCGTTAGGTGATGTGCCACCTGAACTCCATGGCTGGTCGTTACCAACGGCACGTCATGCGATCGCCGCGGGCATTGATTTGGCCGTCATTCGCGGGGATGGCATGGTGGGGGGGCCAGCGTGTGGGATTATTCTGGGTTCTCGCAAATATTTGGACGAAATCCGTCGTCACACTATGTTTGAATCCCTACGCGCGGACACCAGCCGGGGGACAGCGCTAGGTGCAACGCTGGAGTGTTACAATGACGGGCTCTCTCAGCTCGATGCGGTGCCCATTTGGCAACTGCTGCTAACTCCCCTCGATAATTTGCGTAATCGTGCTGAGCGGCTTGCACCCCAGTTGGTAGCTGCAAGCAATGTCACGGCGGTGACACCCGTCGCAACAAACAGCTCGATTTTTCCCGCATTGGCCAGTGGAATGCCCTCTTATGGCCTTTTGTTGAAGCCAGCGACTGCCGAAGCCGAGGATTTTGCTGGGAGTTTAAGTGCCCTGCCCTTCCCGATCGCTGCACGCATTGAACAGGAACAAGTTTTACTGGACTTGAGAACGATTTTACCGCGACAAGATCGTCTGCTGGTTGAATCGATCGTGGGGAATGTGGGGACCAGCAAGCCGGGAGTTTCCATGGATCACAACCCGGTCGGAAAGCTCGATTCCGAGGAAGGCGGAACTAATTCCTCGCACGCTAGTTGAACTAGCATGCGTGTTGCATCGTATTTTGGTGTGGTGATTGTAGTTTGTCGCGGATTTACCGGTTGGTTCAGTCGTGGCAACCTTTCTTGCCATATTTCGAGGAGCGAGATAGGATACAGTTAACCCATTGCGTGATCTGAACTTAGGTCAATTGGGCTGGTGCCGGGTGTGCCACCCAGCGGCACGACAGTCCAATTGGCCTCGAATTTTAGAGAGTTCACCGGTAGCATTCGGCCCGCCGGTCTCGCTCGGGAATCTAGAGGAACGAATATGGACTTATCGACCTCCCGCTTATCACGGGTTTCTGCTCTTAGGCGTGCGTTTCGTATCGGTGCTTTAAGCCTTGCTGCAGTGGCCACCATAGTAGCGAGTGCTGCTGCCCGGCCGACTCAGCCCTCTAGAAATGACCGCACGATTGCCCTGTCGGTGGCGGCGCTCATGGAGAAGATGCACCTTACCCAACAAAAGCTGGACGACACGATTTCGGAGCGGTGTTTGGAGACGTTTGTTAAAGAGCTCGATCCGCTAAAGTTGTTTTTCTATCAGAGCGATATCGATGAATTCAAACGGAATAAGACGTTGCTGGATGATGCCTTCAAGCGAGGTGACGTTCATTTCGCTTACGACGTTTTTGCTCGCTTCCTGGCTCGCGTGGATGAACGAGTGCAAGTGGCTCAAGCAGAGCTCGACAAACAGCATGATTTTACCGTCGACGAAGAGATGATTCGCGACCCAAAGGCGGCCTCGTACCCGAAAACGCCAGAGGAAGCGAATGAGCGTTGGCGCCAGCGTGTAAAGTTCGACTTGATGAAGGAGCTCGCAGACGATGTCGCGATGGACGAAGCGTTGAAGAAGCTCCGCAAGCGATATCTGAGCCTGCGGAATAGCTGGCAGCAAACAGATAACGAAGAGCTGCTCGAGAGATACCTGTCGGCAATGACGACTGGTTTCGATCCCCATAGCAGCTACATGGCTCCAACGACTCTCGATAACTTCAACATTCAGATGAAGCTTGAGCTGGATGGTATCGGCGCTTCATTGCGGTCGATCGATGGCTACACGGTAGTGCAAAATATCATCCCGGGTGGTGCTGCCGATAAACAAGGCGGACTTAAGCCGGAAGACAAGATCGTGGGCGTCGGCGACGGTGCCAGTGGTTCTGTCGAAGACATCGTGGACATGAAGCTCAACGAGGTCGTGAAGAAAATCCGCGGCAAGCGTGGCACCGTGGTGCGGCTGGAAGTTGATCCGGCCGACAACTCAGGACGCAAGACGATTGCCATAACTCGTGATCGTATTGAACTGAAAGATAGCGAAGCTCGAAGTGAGATTATCGAACGTGGTAAAAGGGCCGATGGCAAACCTTACCGATTGGGTGTCATTCAGTTGCCGAGCTTTTACATGGATATGGATGGTGCCCGCATGGGCCTGAATAACTTCAAGAGCACAACACGCGACGTGCGTCGTTTGCTTGAGGAGTTCAAGAAGAAGAATGTGGATGCTGTGGTGGTAGACCTCCGTTGGAACGGTGGCGGTTCTCTAACCGAAGCCGTAAACATGACCGGCCTCTTTATCGATAACGGCCCCGTGGTTCAGGTAAAGGGGCCAGACGGTCGTACTCAGCCCTACAAGGACACCGAGGCAGGACTTGTATGGGAAGGCCCACTCGTGGTAATCATCAACAAATTCAGTGCCAGTGCGAGCGAAATTTTCGCCGGTGCAATCCAGGACTATCGGCGTGGCCTTGTGATCGGTGATCATGCCACGCACGGTAAAGGCACCGTACAGCAGTTGTTCGACCTCGACAACAAGCTGCTTCCTTTAGGCAATGGCGGCCCTAGGATGGGCGCGTTGAAGTTGACGATTCAGCAATTTTACCGCCCGGGCGGTGACAGCACCCAGAATCGAGGCGTGGTATCCGATATCGAGTTGCCTTCGTTGACGACACATCTCGATGTAGGCGAGGCAGATCTCGATTATGCCTTGAAGTTCAACAAGGTTGAGGAATTGCCACACGACATGTATCACATGGTCGATTCCAGCATCGTCGATGCTTTGCGGCAGCGTTCGCAACAACGCGTGAATGCCTCGGAGTATTTTGCGAAGTCGAACAAGCAAATCAAACGCTATGCAGAGCAAAAAGATCGCAAGACGATCACGCTCAACAAGGAGAAGTTCTTGGCAGAGCGCAAAGAGCTTGATTCAGATAAGCAACAAGAGGAAATGTTTGAAAGCATGACCGATCCGACAAGGCCTGTGTACGAAATGAATGGTTACGGCCAAGAGGCAATCGATATTACGGTCGATTACCTGGATCTGCTCGGCGGCAATAAGATTGCAGTGGCACGCCAAGGCCAGGCTGTAGCTCAATAAGCGGCTGGCAGGTTATGTGAAACGTCCAACAGGCAGGCGACTTTCAGTCGCCTGCCTGCTTTCTTGGGCTGAGGGTTCGTGCAACCCCGATTCAATAGTCCAGCATTTGCTCACTTCCTCAAGAGAGAGGCACTCGCATGCCGTCGTACGCCAATGCCATGCCGGGAGGTAGCATGGCGTTGGTTGCTTCGATCTCCAGTTCGTGTGACATGTGGGTGAAATAAGTTTGTTTCGGAGCTAATTTGTTTGCCACCTCGACGGCCTCTTCAAGGCTGAAATGGGTGGCGTGCCCGCTGGGGCGGAGAGCATCGAGTATCAAAACATCCAGTCCCCGGAGTTTGTCGAGGCTGGCATTTGGAACTGCATTAACGTCGGTGCAATAGGCAACATTGCCAAAGCGGAATCCCAGCACTTCAAAACGTTGCCCGTGCTGGAGGCGAATGGGGATAACGTGGGTTCCCAGCACGTCGAATGGTTGCAGCCCGATGCGGCGGAATGTCAATTGCGGAACTGCGCCGGCGTGAAGCTCCGCGGTTTCTTGGAAGGCGTAATCGTATGATTTGCGAATACGTTCTTCGACAACGGGCTCGCAATACAGCGGTACGGGGCCTCCCAGGTGGAATTGCATGAGGCGGAGATCATCGAGCCCGAAGATATGGTCGGCATGCTCGTGGGTGTAAAGCACGGCATGGACGAGGCCAATTTGCTCTCGGAGCAACTGATGGCGTAAATCTGGTGAGGTGTCGATGAGAAGGTTCCCCTCAGGCAGGCCTAGAAGAGCACTGCATCGGGTTCGCCGGTTCCGTGGGTTGGTGCTGCGGCACACGGGGCAACCACAGCCGATCATTGGTACGCCAACACTCGTGCCAGTGCCCAGGAGGATCATTTCCCCGCGAATATCGGTGTTTATGAGCGGTCGTGGCATGGAAGCGTACGAAGTGGGTGGTAGGGGCAGGTGCTAGGGGATAAACCCGCATGGGGCGGGCGTTGTCGTATCGTGTTTCGCCAATTGAGCTTATCAACGATGGGGTGTCATGGCACTAGGGGAACTACGCTTGACCGTTTGTAAGAATCGCAATAAACTTTTTCGCGAAGCCAAGTTACGCGCTTTCCCACCCCTTTCCGACCAAACGGGCGGCTGCCCCGTTTTGCTAATCCGTCGCCTTGTGTATGTCGCGAGGTGACATTTGCTGCCGCGCCCCGCGATTGCGCGGGCCGCGTAGAATTCACTCATGGAAATCCTCGAACGAATTTGGGAAGTCATCGCCGGTATCGGCAATGCGATTCTCGGCCGCTTTGAGCGCGCCATCACTGGGCTTTTTGGTTCCGCGAATGCTCGCTTCGTCAAACGGTTGCAGCCGAAAGTCGAAGCTGTCGGTGCGCTTGAGCAGAAGTATCAGGCTATGACTGATGCCGAGCTACAAGCACAAACAGCCGAGTTCCGGCGACGGTTATCGGCCGGCGAAACACTCGATGACATTTTAGTCGAAGCGTTTGCGGTTTGTCGCGAAGGTGGCAGGCGCTTTATCGGGTTGCGGCACTACGACGTGCAATTGTTGGGCGGCATGATTTTGCACGAAGGCAATATCGCTGAAATGGTGACCGGGGAAGGAAAAACGCTGGTCGCCACGTTGCCTGCGTATCTCAATGCGCTTGCGGGAAGCGTTCACGTAATTACGGTCAACGATTATCTCGCTCGACGTGACATGGAATGGATGGGGCCGCTTTACACAGGGCTCGGACTGACCGTGGGAACCATTCAGGCTGGTATGGATTCGGCCGAACGGCAGAGAGCGTATGCGTGCGATATCACTTATGGCACGAATAACGAATTCGGATTCGATTATTTGCGCGACAACATGCGCATTGCGGCCCGAGGTGATGAACGATTCCGTAAGCAAGACCAACAAGCTCAAGGTCCGTTGAAGTTTGCCATCATCGACGAAGTCGACAACATTCTGATCGATGAAGCGCGAACACCGCTCATTATTTCTGGCCCGGCTGAAGACGATATCACGAAATATACGCGTGCTGATAAAGTAGCTCGGCAGTTGAAGAAAGATGTTCACTTCGAGGTAAAAGAAAAAGAGCATACAGTTAATTTGACCGATGAGGGTGTTCGCGAGGCGGAGCGGTTGGCTGGTGTGGAGAGCTTCTACACGGCAGGCAACATGCAGTGGCCACACTTGATCGATAATGCGCTAAAGGGCCACTATTTGTATAAGCGCGATGTGAATTATGTCGTGCAAGACGGCGAAGTCGTGATCGTGGACGAATTCACCGGTCGTCTGATGCCAGGACGCCACTGGAGCGATGGCTTGCATCAAGCGGTCGAGGCAAAAGAAGGGGTTCGCGTAAAAGAAGAGTCGCAAACCCTTGCGACGATCACGCTACAGAACTTTTTCAAACTTTATGAAAAGATATGCGGTATGACAGGTACCGCGCTCACCGAAGCGGGCGAATTTTGGAAGATTTACAAGCTCGACGTCATTGGAGTGCCAACGAATAAAGTGTTGCAGCGGAAAATTTTCCCGGATGTGATCTATCGTAGCGAGCAGGAAAAGTTCACCGCAATTGCCGACGAAATTGAACGCCTCAATCGCTGGACGACCATTCAGCTTAAAGACGGCACTCTGCTTTCCGGCACGGTGCGACGTGAGGACGATAAGTCGGTTGAGCTACAGTTGGCCGAGGGAAAGCAAACTGAATTAGTTTCGCGTGATAAAATCGAAATAATTCAGTCGCCAGGACGCCCTGTTCTCGTGGGCACGGTATCAATCGAAAAGAGCGAACGGCTCTCTAGCCTGTTAGATAAGCGTGGCATTAAACACCAAGTGCTCAACGCCAAGCACCATAAACGCGAGGCAGAGATTGTTGCCCAAGCAGGACGTAAAGGGGCTGTGACAATCGCCACGAATATGGCTGGCCGCGGTACCGATATTATCCTTGGCGGTAATCCGGAAACCATGGCATGGGCGCAGCTTCAGGATAAATACACGACGCGTCTCGATGTGCCTCAAGAGGAATGGCATGCTCTGGTGACTGAGATAGAACAGCGCGAAGGCATGAAGACCGAAGGCGAAGAAGTCAAAAAGCTAGGCGGCCTGCACATCATTGGAACGGAACGGCATGAAGCTCGCCGCATCGATCTACAACTGCGAGGGCGATGCGGTCGTCAAGGAGATCCGGGCAGCAGCCGATTCTACTTATCGCTTGAAGACGACCTGATGCGTATTTTTGCGGGCGAATGGGTAAAGAATCTGCTTACTCGCATGGGTATGCAGGAAGGTGAGGCTATTGAAAGTCGGATGGTTTCTCGTCGTATTGAAGGCGCTCAGAAAAAGGTGGAAGAGCGAAACTTCGACGTTCGTAAAAACTTGCTCGAATACGACGAGGTGATGGACGAGCAGCGAAAACGAGTCTATTGCTACCGTCAGCAGATTCTCGATGGTGTGAATTGTCGCGACCTGATCACTGATATGATTAGACGTCAGGTCGATGAGGCAATGGCAGGATTCTTGAGCCCTACCTACGGCTCCGAAACATTCGCCGCGGCAGCGAGCAATTTGCTGCACGTGCAGTTCGATCCTAAAGTTTTTCGAAATGTTGAATTCAACGACGGCGAGCGAATCGCCTTCGACGAAGCGCAACGACTGGCGGAGTCGCAGATATTGGATGCGATTGAAGAAAACCTTCCGTCAGAAGAGGACGAGTCGGAGTGGAATTGGGCCGCTCTCGCGACCACGGTAAATACACGCTGGGGGCTCAATCTTCGTGATCGCGACTTGAAGAAAGTTGGCCGTGAGAACCTTTCCGAAGAGCTGATGAAGCTCGCTCACGAAGCGGTCGAGCGTACTGACATGTCGTCGTGTGCGCGGTACCTTGAGCCGGACTTTGGCGTCCGTACCGTATGCGCATGGATGCGGGATAAATTTGGCGTCGAGCTGAATCCCGAAGAAGTACGCGACCTTGATGCAAGCAAGTTCACTGCCCTTGCAAATCAAAAAGCGATGGCGGCTTACGATCAGCGCGAATCG
Organism: uncultured Planctomycetaceae bacterium; assembly: GCA_964618225.1. Lineage (GTDB taxonomy): Bacteria > Planctomycetota > Planctomycetia > Pirellulales > Lacipirellulaceae > JABDGM01. The sequence goes on along the minus strand of CAZTWS010000017.1, from coordinate 5,940 downwards.
GAATATCCCGTTATCGCTAGTTTGTATCGGTTCTCGGCACGCGGTGCTAATGGTGAGCGACAGGGATTCTTGCGAGAAGATTTAGTCGAATGGGCAAAGCACCGATTCAATGCAGATCTGACCATAGATGACTTGAAAAATAAACAACGCGAAGAAGTTCGCGATGTACTCGTCGAGCACAGCCGGCGCAATAACGAACGAGCGAACCAAGTGGCTGCTGAAGCTAAAAAGCGAGTCGACATGCTGTTTAGCGGCTCGTCGAATTCGTTGGAGACACTTGGCCGAGTAACAGGCTACAACGGCAAGTTAGATGATCTCACGAGTTGGCTTAAACAAACGGTCGATGCCGATTTATTAAGCGAGGACTTGGCAAAGCTGGATCGAGAAGAGGCTTCACGCAAAGTATCACAATTGGTGGAAGACCACTTCCGCCCTGAGATGCGCCGTATGGAGCGGGCACTGCTGCTGCAGATACTTGACACCTCATGGAAAGAGCATTTGCTCGCCATGGATCATCTGAAATCCAGCGTAGGTTTGCGAGGCTATGCCCAGATAGACCCCAAGGTTGAATACAAGCGCGAGGGCATGGCGCAGTTTGAAAACCTATGGGTATCGGTTGGCAACTACGTGACCGACCTTATTTTCAAGATGGAGCAACTCGACGAGAATTTCGTCGGTAGCACTTGGGTCGAGTCCCACGCGATCAAGGAGGAAGCGACTCCTGTCAGCGAGATAGAAAAGCAGCAGCAAGCGGCAATTGCAGGCACCGAGGCCGAGAAAAAGCTCGAGCCGATTCGCAATCTTGACCCTAAGGTCGGGCGAAACGATCCTTGCCCCTGTGGAAGCGGTAAGAAATATAAGCAATGTTGTATGCGACGAGCAGGTGTGAGCTAGTTTCGCCTCCGCTGGATTCGACTAACATTCGTTGGGAAAGGATTCCCGCGTGTCACGACTTAGTTCCTGGGCATTGAACCTTGTCTATCTGACGCTTATCGCGGTAGCATCGCCGCTTATTATTTGGCAGTCTTGCCGAACTGGCAAATACCGTGAAGGATTCCGTGAAAAATTCCTCGGGTTAGTTCCCAAGCGTCGGGGCAATGCACCGTGTATTTGGATCCATGCGGTGAGTGTTGGGGAAGTGAACCTCTTAGCCACCTTACTGCGAGTTTGGCGCACGAAACATCCCGAGTGGCAGTTCGTGATTTCCACGACGAGCCGTGCCGGATATGAGCTAGCAAATAAGAAGTACGCCGACTTGTCGGTGTTTTACTGCCCGCTCGATTTCAGTTGGTCGGTGAGTCGAGCGATACGTCGAGTACGGCCGACAATGCTTGTGTTGGCAGAGCTTGAGTTGTGGCCCAATCTGATCAGCGCAGCACGCGAGCATGGTGCCAAGGTTGCGATTATCAATGGTCGTCTGAGCGATCACAGTTTTCCGGGGTACCGACGGATTCGACTATTCGTTGCTTCGATACTGCAAAAAATTGAGGTTATTGCTGCTCAAAGTGAGGAATCTGCGGATCGATTTCGAGCACTTGGTGCTCCACGAGAGAACGTCCACGTTACTGGTTCACTGAAATACGATGGTGCGCAAACAGATCGAAATAATCCGCGGACCGTCTCACTATGTAAGCTCGCTGGCATCGGTGAAAAAGACATCGTGTTTCTGGCTGGCAGCACGCAGGAACCAGAAGAACAAGCTGCTATCGACATTTATCGTCGGTTATCCGTTCAGCATCCAGAGTTGCGTTTGATCCTGGTGCCACGACACCCAGAACGCTTTGATGAGGTGGCCCGTTTGTTGGATGAATCGAAGCTGGCCTGGGTTAGACGCTCATTGTTGGAACAGAAGCCGGGTGCTCGAAATGGGGTGCCATCGGAGTCGAATTCCGAGCATAACGCCGATGGAACGTGTCGTTTCATTTTGCTTGTAGATACAGTCGGAGAACTAGGTGCATGGTGGGGAGCGACGCATGTTGCCTTTGTAGGCGGTAGCTTTGGTTCTCGCGGTGGGCAAAATATGATCGAGCCGGCCGCGTATGGTGCAGCGGTTTCGTTCGGTCCGAACACACGAAATTTTCGCGATATTGTCGCCGCGCTTCTTGCCGCTGAAGGCGCAATTGTCGTGGAGGACGCGGCAGGGTTGGAGGCATTCGTAGAAAAATGCCTGGAGGATCGCCAGTTTGCATTAGCACTGGGACAAAATGCTCAAACTCTGGTGAAGGCTCAGCTCGGGGCTACCGCTCGCACTGTTGGACTACTCGACGCGGCACTCGATGAAGCAATAACAACACGAGCTTCCTCGAAGATAGTGTCTGCAGCGTAATTGTCGATCGTGCTAAATCACTAAGTTGCCCCGCCTACTTTCGAGCGGTGTTCATGATTCTGTAGGTGTTCCGGGCAATAGCAAAGCTCGCCATCGCATTTTGAGCAATATCGAAACTGAGCCTGTGGAGATGCCTCGCTCGTTAATCCACAAATAACGCACTTGTGGATGAGGCGATTGTTAGGTCGCATCGTTCGAGTTTGAAATTTCATGCGTCTGCGGCCGTTCTTAAGATTGTCCCAGATTTCGGCACCAAAAAAGATAAAGAAATTCGCCACGGAAGCAACGATCATGCCGCGAGTCATGGCATTACCGTTGGCAAGCTCGAAGCCATACAGGATCCACTGCATCATGGCTAGCCACTTGATTTTCACTGGAAGTACGAACATCAAATACAGCACGTAGTCTGGATGCAGACGAGCGAATGCGAGAAAAATGGTGCCGTAGAGGAAGCCGTTCGTCGCAGGCAGGTTGATGCCCGTCGTGAAGTAAATAGTAAATGCGGCAACAACACTAGCAAGGTAGCCAATTAGCAGGAAGGCATTAAAACGAAATGCGCCCCAATTGGCCTCAAGCGTCGTTCCCATCACAAAAAAGAGGTACCAAAACAACAGCGCGAATACAAAATTGGTAGTCGGCGGGTTAAATAGAAAAGTTAACAGTCGCCATACTTCGCCAGAAAAAATTTCGGCAGGGAGAAATTGAATCCGTTCGAGGATACTGGTGTCGGCCTGTTGTGGTAGAACTTCATTCGCTATGTAAAGAAAGAGTTGGCCAACAATCAGAATGACAGTAAGGTTTGGTACGGCAAAGCGGCCAAGTTTGGGTTGAAGTCGCGATAGTAGGGACATGGCACCATTCAAGAGCAAGCAAAACGTACATTACATGATTAAGCAGTATTGCAGGTCGGGATTCTCTCGACCATACTCCCTTCCGCATGGTGGAGAGCCGAGCTTATAATCGGCTCTGTATGTCCGTCATTGAAATACGCAGCCTGAAGAAGTCGTATCGCGTCTACCAAAAGAAAGAAGGGCTGGGGGCCGCATTTCGTGGGTTATTTCACCGCGAATATCGCGAAGTTGAAGCGGTTCGAGGCATCGATCTCGATGTGAACGCAGGCGAGTTTGTAGCTTTTCTGGGCCCTAACGGCGCTGGAAAGACGACCACTCTCAAGCTGCTCTCTGGGGTTATTTACCCTAGTTCCGGCGAGGCTCGCGTATTAGGGTTTGTGCCGTGGCAGCGTGAAAACGCTTATCGCCGCCGTTTTGCCCTCGTCATGGGGCAAAAGAACCAATTATGGTGGGATCTGCCGGCCGCGGAATCGTTCAGGCTGCATCAGCAAATTTACAGAATCGATGCTACGGTATTTCAGCGGAAGCAAGACGAACTGGTTGATTTGCTCGACGTAAAGCGATTGCTGAATCAACCAGTGCGCGAGTTGTCTTTGGGCGAGCGGATGAAGATGGAATTGATTGCCGCCCTGCTCCACTCGCCCGAGGTACTGTTCCTGGATGAGCCTACAATCGGTCTCGATGTAGTCGCTCAGCACAACATTCAGAAGTTTTTAAAGCACTACCAAGAAGTGCGTGGAATCACGATTTTACTTACAAGCCATTACATGAAAGACATAGCAGCGCTGTGCCGCCGTGTGGTGGTTATCAATCATGGGCAGATTGTTTACGATGGCTCATTGGCGGGAATTGTGGATCGATTCAGCAGTCACAAAATTTTGACTCTCCTCTTCGCAAATGGCACCGTGCCTGGGGATCTGGCTCGGTACGGCGAGATCATCGAGTTTGCAGAGCCACGCGTGAAGGTCCGTGTCGATCGCCAAGAAATTTCCAGCGTTCTTTCCTCAGTACTCGCGGCCCACACGCTGGATGACGTAAGTGTCGAGGATCCACCGCTTGAGGAGGTGATTGCAGAGGTCTTTGCCCAGTCGGCCGAGAAATCGGGGGAGTGACCAAATTGGTCTTCTCTTTGGAAACTGCAGCCAAAAAAGGAAAGAGCCACCTGTGGAGGCATGCATGGCCTATAAAAACCGTTGCCAAAGACGGTTACGCCATAGTCGGGCATGGATTGCTTTGCCTAACCCTAGCAGGCTTGCTGAAAAAGGGTTGTATTCAGTACTGTCCGGTTAAGGAATTGCAAAATAGTTTGAAGCGTTGTGTTGATAACGGTTTACGACGTGAAATGAGCGCGCACGACTTGAACTTGCTGGCGGAAATCAGCCCTTCTGAAGTCCTTTGGGCTTCGAGGAGTGGATCGATGTACGACGGCAAGTTGGTGTTCGCTCAGATGATGGAGTTTCTCCCTCGGCACGAGTTCGACAAGGCAGTTCGGCGTTATCGCGAGAATCATCGGGTACGTGGTTTCTCCTGCCGCGATCAGTTTTTGGCAATGGCGTTTGCCCAATTGACCTATCGCGAGAGTCTCCGCGATATCGAAACCTGCTTGCGTTCGGTGAAGGCCAAGCTGTACCACTTGGGCTTTCGTGGAACGGTCTCTCGCAGCACGCTGGCCGACGCCAATCGCCTCCGCGACTGGCGCATTTACGCCGACTTGGCTCAAGTGTTGATCGGACGCGCTCGTGCGTTGTACCTCGACGAACCATTCGGAGTCGAGTTGACGAATACCGCCTACGCGCTCGATTCGACGACGATCGATCTCTGCCTGTCGCTCTTGCCATGGGCCCGCTTTCGACGGCGCAAGGGAGCGGTCAAGTTGCACACGCTGTTGGACCTGAGGGGCAACATTCCTTGTTTTCTGCGGGTTTCGCCTGGGAAAACACACGACGTGAAGATCCTGGACGAGTTGCCGATCGAGCCGGGGGCGTTCTAGGTCATGGACAAAGCGTACGTCGACTTCGCCCGCTTGTACCGGTTTCAGCAACAGTTGGCATTCTTCGTCACGCGTGCCAAACGCAACCTCGACAGCACGCGCCGCGAGTCGCGACCGGTGGACAAGTCGACCGGACTTCGCAGCGATCAAACCATCGTGTTGGCGGGCGTCAAGACGTCTACCTTGTATCCGAACCCGCTGCGGCGAATCCATTACTTCGATGCCGAAACCGACCAACGATTCATCTTGTTGACGAACCACTTTACGCTGCCCCCACTGACCATCGCGGAACTTTACCGCTGCCGTTGGCAGATCGAGTTGTTCTTCAGGTGGATCAAACAGCATCTGCGAATCAAAGCCTTTTACGGAAACTCACCCAATGCGGTGCGGACACAAGTCTGGATTGCCGTCAGCATTTACCTGCTCGTCGCGATCCTCAAGAAGGAACTCAAGGTCGAGCGAAGCCTCTACGAAATCCTCCAAATCTTGAGTGTCAACCCCTTCGAGAAAACACTGCTTTTACAGCTACTCAACGATCCAAACCACGACTTTCACGACACCCCTGATTGTAAACAGTTGCCACTATTCGACTTTTAACCGGACAGTACTGAGTGGACAATGTTGGTTGCCGTTATCAGCACCGTGCTTGGCGTAACTAGCGTGGGGCGAGCAGACGAGATATTCTGGAACGCCGATGTCGACAGTTGGTTCGTGGACACTAGAGCGCCTTTAATTTAACTGTAGCGGTATCCGGTATTTTGGAAGTAGTTTCG
>CAZTWS010000016.1:0-61346 GCA_964618225.1 uncultured Planctomycetaceae bacterium | reverse complement strand
TTATTAGTCATGGCAGCGTTAGTTCCAGTTTAAGCCAAGCTCACGGGTTAATAGAGGGATAGAAAAGGTGTCAGGAACCATTTTTGGTTTTCTTAGGTCGTCCTCGTGGCCGCAAGGTGGATTCCAAGCCCAGCCGATGTACCGTGCGCTTGATCCATTGAGAATCGCCGTGCGGACTGCCTCGCTGGATGCAGCGGTGAATCGAGGCTAACTCGGCCTCGGTCTGTGGCTCGTTGACGTGTTCAGTCCAGCTTGGCCGACGCGGCAGTGGCCAGGCGGCGAGCAGGGCTTTGTCTTCGGCCGAGCCCCGCAGCCAGCGGTAGAGGCTGCCCCACCGCCACTTTTCGGCGCGGCGGACCAGGTTGGCCCGGACCGCGTTCCGCTCCACGTAACGAGCAACGGTGTAGAAGTGCTCGTCCTCGGCCACCGGGAACGATTTGAAGCGGCCCTGGTACACGTGCCCGGATCCGGTCGTGCCGCGATGGGCATGCCAGCGCTGGGTATGAGTCAGCGTGAGCCAGCCCACGAAGCGTGATAATTCCCCGTCCTTGCGTGGCCAAACCAGCAGGTGCCAGTGATTTGGCAGCAGGCAGTAGGCCAAGAGCCGTGTTTCCTCCCGCGCCGCCGCTTCGGCCAGTATGTTTTCGAATGCCAGGTAGTCGTCGTCTTCCTCGAAGATCGTCATCCGCGCATTGGCGCGGTTGAGGACATGATATACATACCCACCTTCGGCAGCTCGCTGTGGTCGTCCCATGACTGCAAGAATACCAGCCCGCACCCTCATCTGTCAACAAAAGGTTCCTGACACCTTTTATTACGTCGTTGGCAGGCCAGTATCGTCACGCCGACCATGGTGAGAAACACGCTAGCCGGTTCTGGCACTACCGCCACGCTGCCACTACCACTGCCACTAGCCCCGCCACGTGTGTTACCAAAATTGCCACGTATCAGGAGATAGTCGGCGTCGTTCACGATGCCGTCACCGTTCACATCGCCTTGTGTGTAGGCAAGCACGCCTGTTGCGCCGTTATTTTTGCGCCAAATAATGTAGTCGGCCGCGTCTACCATACCATCGCGGTTCACATCCGCTGCGGTTACCGAGAGGGTGATTGCAGTGTTGGTCTGCGCGTAGTTCCAAACCAACCCTAGACCAAGCTGAGGCAAATTAACTTCTTCGAAAGTGCCAACAATCGCCCCGGCGGTCAGAATTGTAAACGTGTTGCCCGGCTGCGGATTGTAAAGCAACCTCTGTACATCGAGCGTACCGCCCAACAATGCCGCCCCGGTCACGGCTAGCCGATCGTACCCGGTATCCACGGTCGTACCGTTGATTTGAATTTCCAGCGTCCCGCTTGCATCTTGGCGATAACTGTTCACAGTCACCGAGCCAATTTGCAGACCGGGCTCCAGTCGCCCCAAGTTTCGAACCGATCGCCCCGCCAACACACTCCCTTCACGAACTCCCAGCGTCCGATTCGCTCCCACGATCAATTCGCCGCTGCCCGAAAACAGCGTTCCTGTATCGATGAACGTATCTCTGGTCGAGAAGGTAAGGCCACCGGCCGGAATTGTTGTCGTTACCCCAGCTCCTAAGTAATCGACTTGATCCGCATTCGTGAGGACTAATGTGACATAATTCGTGGGGTTGTTTGAGGTTGTGGGGGTCTGGCCAAACACACCTATGTCTTCCGGGTCATGTATGCCATTATTGTTTGTATCGGGATTCAGATTCTGAACGTAAAGACCACCGTTGTATCCTTGAGTTGGATTTGCGGCGGTTCCGATCAGATTCATTCCGTCTCCAACTACTTGAGCAAAAACTGTGAAACCGCCGTTCTGGTAATCCAGTCCGTCGGGTGACGTGCCTCCGTTGTTGCCCAGATTAAAGAAAAACTGCGATGTCGCGCTATTAGGGTCACCAGGCACTTTAGCCATGGCTAGCGTCCCTACCGTATTTGAACGTGCTGGCGAGTTATTAAACTCGTTAGGCACCATAGGATTAGCGGTATTCGGGTTGCCATCCAAATCGATTCCGATTGGATAAATGTAGGACCCTAACGCAGGCTGATTGGGAGTCGCAACAATAACACCCTCGCCTTCAAAACCACCGCCCTGCAACACGAAGTTTTTCACCAGCCGGTGCATCAGCGTTCCGTCGTACTTCCCGCCATTCACGTACGCTAAAAAGTTATCTCGCGTCAACGGCCGGTCATCGAATACTTCGATGAACACGGAGTTTCGCGCACGGTTCGACGACTGATACAAATTGAAATCGAATCGCACGAACGAACTGCCGAAAGCCGTGGAACCGCCCAGCATGCTGCCGCACCAGAGCGCCAAGAATGCCCCCATCCATCGCTTGTGCGATGGATGTTTAGGCACACATCGCACGCGCACCGGTACCGGCACTGCCTGACGACGAAACCTCATCCGCAGAAGGACGCCGATGCGCCGAAAAAATTTGCCCATTCGATACTGTTCCCTAATCGTGCCACGGCCGCCGATAAACGGCGTTAAAGCCTCGCCAAAAGCCCGACTCTTCCAGAGTACACGTGCCTTACAAAACTGTCCAACAAACCCCTCCCGGCATAACCGCTTCATCCGTTAGAATGGGCCCTTTCTCGAACCGTTGATGACACGAACCCGCTAGAAACTTAGCAAGGCGTCCTGAACGCCCAGCCAAAAACGATTCCCACCGTTCACTTTTTTCCACAGGTGCTTCCAGATGCCCGCAGCGTTCCCCGAAATCGACCGCATTAAGTACGAAGGCCCCGATTCCAAGAACATGCTTGCCTTCCGTCACTACAACGCCGACGAGAAAGTCGGCGGCAAGACGATGAAGGACCACCTGCGATTCAGCGTCGTCTACTGGCACACCTTCCGAGGCACGGGTGCCGACCCCTTCGGCCCCGGCTGTGCCGTTCGCCCTTGGGACGATGGTTCCGAATCCGTGGAAAACGCCCAAAAGCGTGCCCGCGTGGCGTTTGAATTCATGGAGAAGCTCGGGAACCCGTTCTACGCCTTCCACGACCGCGACGTCGCCCCCGAAGGTGCCACGCTGGCCGAAACCAACAAAAACTTCGATGCCGTCGTCAAAGTGCTCAAAGAGGAACAAGAACGCACCGGCATCAAGCTCCTATGGGGCACCGCCAACCTGTTCAGCAACCGCCGTTACATGCACGGCGCTGCAACCAGCCCGAATGCAGACGCCTTCGCTTTCGCCGCGGCCCAAGTGAAGAAGGCCCTTGAAGTCACCAAGGAACTTGGCGGCGGTGGCTACACGTTCTGGGGTGGCCGCGAAGGTTACCACACGCTGTGGAACACCAACATGAAGCGCGAGCTCGACCACCTTGCCAAGTTCCTCCACATGGCGGTCGACTACGCTAAGGAAATCGGCTTCACCGGCCAGTTCTACATCGAACCCAAGCCGAAAGAACCGACCAAGCACCAATACGATGCCGATGCGGCTGCTTGCGCCAACTTCCTACGCGAGTATGGCCTCATCGACCATCTCAAGCTCAACCTTGAAACCAACCACGCCACCCTCGCCGGCCATTCCATGCAACATGAAATGGAAGTCGCCGGTAGCCAGGGCATTCTGGGCTCGATCGACGCCAACACTGGCGACATGCTGCTCGGCTGGGACACCGACCAGTTCCCCACCGACATCTACCTCACCACTCAGTGCATGTACACGCTGCTCAAATACGGCGGCTTCACCAAGGGCGGCGTCAACTTCGACGCCAAAGTCCGCCGCGAGAGCTTCGAGCCGGTCGACCTGTTCCACGCCCACATCGGCGGCATGGACGCCTTCGCCCACGGCCTCAAAATCGCCCACAAGATGCGCGAAGACGGCAAGCTCGAAGCTCTGCTCAAAGAACGCTACTCGAGCTGGGACACCGGCATCGGCAAAGAAATCGAGAACGGCAAACAATCGTTCGCCTCGCTCGAAAAATACATGCTCGATAAGGGCGACATCACGCCCAACAAGAGCGGGCGACAGGAGATGATAGAGAATCTCATCAACACGTATGTATAGCACTGGCCACGCGCCGGCTAATGCTTGCACTCCGACGAGAAGCCTTCATCGATAGCATATAATAGCGATCATTGGGCTGCATTTAATTCAACCAACGGTGGTGCCATTTGTTTTCGCTTCCTGTAGAAACCGGCTGAGTCGTTCGGCAATCAAGCGGCGACGTTCAGCCAGAAACTCGGGATAACGTTCGATCGTTAACAGCGACAAGGCACGCGGTCATGCTGATCGTGCGCGCCGATTTGGGCCGCGAATCTTTGATGGCAGTGCAGCGCGGCTGGAATATCTCACTGAGCAAGATGTTCAGCAGGCTTGGATAATCTTCGCGAAGTATCATGATAAGCAATGGAGTTTTACCGATTGCACGACCTTGGCGGTGATGCAGCGGCTTGCCATTGCGAACGTGATCACGCTGGATCAGCACTTTCAGCAGATGCCGGGCATTGGCGTCGTAGCTTTGGACGCTTAAATGCCTTTTTACATTTTCTACGCTGCCGCATACGTCGCGACTGTCGAGACTGTCTCGCATTTCCGCACCACCGCTACTAGCGACAATCCGAACGGCATCGGCACTCTCGCCAGCATGTTGCGTTCACTGCCCATTAGTCGAGCGAGAAAATTGTTGAGGACTCGTGGCGGCACCGTGAGGTCGCCAATCGAGGTGCCGGCAGGCTGCAACTTGGTGGCTAATCTTGCCGCCGCAGCCGGAGCAAACAGAAGCGTGTTGTAGTGACTGACGAGCACCGTACGGCAATCGGACCGGTTCCACAACGCCCGAAACCGCTCCTTGCCATACCGCCGAAAATGGTGGTGCGTCGCATCACGTGGCGAATACAACCACTGGTATGCCGGCACCGTGGCCACCACGACTCCGCCCGGCCGCAATAATCGCAGCGCTGTTTGTGCTGCCGCCGAATCATTCTCCACGTGCTCCAGCACGTCGGTTAGCAGCACCACATCGTATGTCTCGCGTGGCAGGCCGACGCGATCTGGCAAACTTCCCTCGATCACTCGGTCGCCCAGTCGCTGGCGTGCGTACTCTAAAGCATGGGGCGAGCATTCGACGCCTACTACATCATGCCGATCGGCCACGGCCATCAGATTACCGCCCGTCCCGCAACCTAACTCGCACACACGTAACCGCCGCGTACTGGCACCCTCGACATACCGCTCCACCAGCGACCACACAATCTCACGCCGAGCACGGAACCACCAATGTTCCTGCTCAACTCGATACAACTCGTCGTAAAGTGGAGCATCCATAAAGTAGTAGGCACGCTCCGCGTGCCGTAACTCGCATTAAAAATCGGTGTTTATAACTGCCACGGCACACAGAGCGTGCCTGCCACACTAAGCCGCCTCACGGTGCGGCACTTCAAGCACTGGTTGCGTCTTATCCATTGGCACAACCACATTCTGCTTCCCATGACGCCAACCAATGCCAGCCAAGTCAATCGCTGCCACAAGAAAGTCGAGCGATTTTAATCGAGAACCATCTACTTCTTGCCAACGCTCCAACGGATACTCATAAAACGCCTCCGCAGTCATCGACCCGCGAATCAAACGCGATAATATCTCCACGTCAAAAATCCATCGGCTCGCAAACGGATGACGAAACACTTCCGCTGTCTCCTTCGTCACACGAAACAGCTTGGCACCGCATTGCGTGTCGTAAACTGGCAATCCTAAAACGCAAGATGCCGCTGTCGCGAACGCCCGGCCCAACACATGCCTTTTCCACCGCCGCCGGATGTCGCGCCCCAACAACGCCACGCGACTTCCCATCACAAGCTGCAACTCGTCGCGCTCCAACAACACCTTGCGAAACCGCGGTATCGCCTCTAGCGGTGTGGCCAAATCCGCGTCCCAGTATCCAGCGAGGGTGGCCCGCCTACGAAACGCCAGTTGCATCCCACGCCGAACGGCCTCGGCTTTACCAACGTTCTCTCCCAAACGAAACGACAATACCTGCCTCGGGTGCCGCTGTCGCAAACGCTCAATAATAAGTGGCGTGTCGTCCGTGCTACCGTCATCCACGAACAGTAGTGTGACATCGAAACACTTGGCGAAAAACGCTTCGAACGCGGCCACATTGAGCCGCAACGCCTCATTGAAACACGGCACCACCACAATCGTGGCAGGGCTCGGCGTCGCGTTCTTTCTGTAGGAGGCGTCTCCGACGCCGATCGCGCTATCCATCGCTGTGCAGCTACATAGAGGGTGATCGCCGTTCGCGTTGAAAACAATCAACGCCCCCGATTCACCCGGTGGGGATCGGACGATACCCATTCACGTTTGTTCCTGCAACGCGTTTTCCCCCGCAGTGCCGTGCTAGCACCCCCTCACCTTGCCATAACTCGCAACGAATGCTATCGTCCCCACCCCCAAACCTTTTCCGTCCCCCCGAGACGGCTTGGCCGCTGCAGCGACCAGGTGCCCCTGCCCAACCCACTCCTCCCATGCCCACCACCTCGGCCTGCACTGAACAGCAACTCCATACCAAGCGCCATTGGGACGACCTCGCATCGATCGTTCTAATTATTGCCCTGGTCACTGGCCTCTATCTCTCCCGGCTCGCAACTCAGCCCGTCGTCGGCGAGGAAACCCGTTGGGCCACCGGCGCTCGTGAGATGCTGGTCACCGGAGATTGGATCGTGCCACGCCAACAAGCACAGGTCTTTCCCGAACGACCACCGATGACCATGTGGGCCATAGCTCTTGTGGGCCTCGTGCGCGGCGATGTGGATATCATTGCCATCCGCCTTCCAAGTGTGCTCGCTGTCCTCGCAACTTCGCTCATGATCTTTGCCTACGGCCGCGCGTTGGCTTCGCCCTTCATTGCACTGGTGGCGGCGATCATTTATGCCACTTTTGGTCAAGTCCTACAAATCGGCCGGCTCGGTGAATCGGAAGCCCTGTTCACCCTGTTCGTGAGTTCTTCCCTATTGCTCTGGCACTGGGGCTATTGCCGCCATTGGCCGCCACTTGCAACATGGTCAACTGGATTCGCGGGTGCCGCATTAGGTGCGCTTGTAAAAGGACCGCAAGCGCCTGTTTATTTCATCACGATTACCTCCCTCTACTTACTCACTCAGCGAGACCTGCGGCAACTCTTGCGTTGGCAATTCTTTACCGGCTTGGCCGTATTCGCCGCGATCGTCGGCACCTGGCAAATTCCGTTCTATTTGGCGACCGACTGGCCTACCGTAAAAGCCACTTGGTCAGGCCTCGCCGCCGACCGAATCCACCTCGGTGGATTGGCCAAACATCTTGTTACTTATCCGGCAGAAACCTTTGTTTGCTTATTACCCTGGGCCCCTCTGCTTGCCGCTCTCATAAAACGCGAAACGCGCGAACTACTCGGCAATCGACGACCTATCGTCACATTTCTCTACACGGCCATCCTGGTCGCATATCCCACCGTATGGCTCGCCACGGGGGCACGGGGGCGCTACTTCATGCCACTCTACCCGCTCGTGGCGCTGCTCATCGCAATTATCATCGAACAATGCTCTACAGCCGAGCCCGCTCGATACCCCCGCCGCGCATGGCATCAGTTCTTGCTGTTAACCGCCGTGCTTACCGGCGCAGTCGGTCTCACCCTCGGCCTGGGCCGATTCGTGGCGTCGCAAACCCCACCACTGAGCTACCAATCTGTCGGGTTATGTCTCGCTCTAGCATTCGCGTCTACCGCGGTCGTTGTTCTGCTTCACAAATGTTACCGCAGCCCTCAACGATACGCACCAATAATCGCCGTCCTCGCCATCGCGGCCTTTGTGGGCATTGCGTATACAGGCATCGTCATCAACACAAACACGGCACGATGGAACAACCCAACCAATGCAGTGGCCAACTGGCGTAATCGCGTTACACCCAGCGCAGAACTCGTCAGCCTTTCTGCTATCGAACACCGCTTCGCCTACTTTTACGGTCTGCCGATTGAAGAACTCGCCTGGCCAACCCGTACGGCCGACCTACCAGCAAATGTCGAGTACTTTTGCTTCATGCGCAACCCAGGCGACACCGCCGAGCGCCGCGCTGCCGGCCGTGGCCGCGCCTGGATAACCACCCCCGGCACACTGCCATTCGCCTGGCAAGAAATCGATTCGATCAATGTTGAACGCAGCCCTCGTGGTATGCGCACCATCGTGCTTGGCCGCGTGATTCGCCCCATTCGGGCCCAGATCTCCGACGCCACGCGTCCTCAAATGAACACCGCGATACGCACGTTACTACCCCCAAAAAAATAACACGTCGCGCGCCGGTTTCACTTACCAGGCATTCACATCATCGACTGAAAAAACGCTCAAGCCGCGTCCTCAACAACTCCATCCAAGCTGTGGCATACCGCTGCAAACACGCGATCCACGCTCAAATCGCGCATACAGCGATGATGCCCCAGCGGACAAATGCGTTCCATGCATGGCTGGCAATCCAGCCCCAGCGATAATGATATTTCGCGATCATCGTGCGTGGCCGTCGCCTCCGGATCAGTGGGCCCAAACAACGACACCACCGGCTTCCCGAAAGCAATTCCCAAGAACCGCGGGCCGCTATCCGTTGATACCACCATCCGCGATCGACGTACGCAAGCCTTCGTAAGCCCGATCGGCAACTCTGGCCGATGTGCCAGGCTCACCACTCGCGAACTTCCGCTTCTCAAAACTATATCTCGCGCGACTTCTCGCTCCGCCGGCCCGCAATTCACCAACACCCACCACCGCTCGCCGTTACGAGAAACAATCTGCCTCGCGAGTTCTGCGAAATGCTCGGCCGGCCAAACCTTGGCCGCCCCATACGCTCCACCCGTGTTCAACACCACAACATTCTCACCGGGCGGCAAATGCAATTCCCTCCAAACTTCATCAGCCGATTTTTCGTCTTCAGCGGTCGTTGCTAATTCCAACCGAGGCGACTCCGGCTCGCAGCCAGCCGCAACGGCCAGCCTCAAGTATCCGTCAATCGTCGGCATCGGCTTGCCATTAACGCCTCGTCGCAGCTTGGGTACGCTGGTAGTCAACATCCAAGAACGGAATTGCCCGGGGTAGCCGATGCGTTCCCTTGCCCCGCTCCGCCAAGCGATCCAAGCAGTCCGCACGGAATTCGTCAGCAACACCACGCGATCAAGCCGAGCATCTCGAAGCTGCCGATAAACATCGCTCGATACGACCTGCCACCTATTCCGCGGCTTGCTGTACACAATCGTCGAGTCGAACCAAGGATTGCCCGCCAACACGTCGGCCACGTAAGGCCGCATGAAACCGATCAACTGCCCCTCAGGGCCAGTCATCTTGCGCAACGCGCGAACCGCAGGCGTCGCCATCACCACGTCGCCAATCCAGTTCGGCAGAAAAACAGCGACGCGCATGAGAAACTCGGCCATCCGTGGCGGTACCAATCGAGGGCGTCATTCTAGCTCGCCAAGCCATACCTGGCTACGTCCGTTACACGCCAACCGATCGTGAGCTAGCAGCGCGGCCAAATAGTCGTCAAAACCTCGGACGTCGTTAGGCGTCAAAACCAAACCAGCCATTTCGAACAACAACTCATCGTCGTCCCGCAAGCTAGTCCTCGATTCCACGATCGGCACGGGCGAGCCAACTGCATCGACAAACACCGGCATCTCCTCCCAACTCAGAGCTTCAAATACAGATTCCCCGCCGGTGCCACTCGTCTTCACGCTACCAAAGTTTTGCCACCAAACACCGTAATCGCCCACGTCCACTTTACCGCTCCCATCGCCATCGGCCCCGTCGTAAGCGGTAACACTTGCCCCCATGGTCTTACGCCACAGAACATAATCAGACGCCTCGACAACCCCATTGCGGTTGTAATCGCCGGCAAGCAACTCTGTAGTGCCTTGCACCTCGAAGGCACCAATGTCCACGCCAGTTCCGCGCACGCGCGCATGCCCGGCACCGCGCTGGTCCACGGTAAAGTTCATCAAATTACTGCCGCTATCCACAGCAGGACTCGCAACAGAAATTTCGTGTGTTAATGTCGGCCCACCATAGTTCGCCAGCACTCCCAGTAAAGGGTCAAGATTGCTGAACCCAACCGCATCAAAGCCAATCTCAGTGCGAATGATATTATTTGCACCACTCACAAATAACTGGCCACCCGTATCTTCTAAGGCCACTGCATCACGATTCGTAGCCGGCGTATCGCCTTGCCCAATGATCGAGCTATGCACAATAATCGTGGCCGAGCCAGCCTCGGTAATCGCATACAATCCACGTCCCGTGTACGAAACGTTACTGGTAATCGTGCTGTTATAAACACTCACGGATCCGTTGTACGTGTAAACTCCTCCGCCATAGTCGTACACGGCCCCCACACCGAACCCCGGCACTGTGGAGTTCGACGAAATCGTCGAATTGCGAATATTCACTGTGCCGCCGATGTTTGCGATTGCTCCACCATGCGCCGATCCACCGAGAGCGTTGATACCAATACCACCGATCGCCATGTTTCCATAAATCGTGCTGCTCAGCACGGTCAGGCTACCTTGATTATAAACGGCACCGCCTCGTGCAAGCCCGCCACTCATCCCAGACACAGTGGCTGCCACTCCTCGCATCATGCCGCCCGTCACCATCATCGATTCCAACGTCAAGCTACCGCTCGCCGTAACGCGAAAGATCCGCATCTCGGGCCCAACAGCCGCTCGCCCGATCGTAAGACTATTCCCGTTGCCACGGATCGTAATATCGGAATCAATAACCAGCGCGCTCGGCCCCTGAGCAATATCCGCCACGTTGAATAATTCAATCGTGCCGCTCAAACCAGCACTGAATTGAATCACATCTGCCCCAGGCGATTGTGCCGCATCAAAAATCGCTTGCCGCAACGTTCCCGGTGCGTGCCCCGCTCCCGCTACCGGTGCATCATCAAGATTCGTCACCATAAACGTGGCCAGCACGCGCCGTTCCTCCAACGACTCAAATCTCAGTCGTCTCCCCCTCATTCGAGCCACACGATTCTCCCGACTCTTAAGCTGGATTCCCACAGCTACCCTCCCCAGAAACGTTCATACACGGCTATTGCAAAAGCCGCATCTTAATCACCTCCACAAGAAACTCAAGCATTTCTCCGACTTTCGATTTCCAGCCTGGCACTCCTTTCCCCATAGGTCAGGCTTTCCAGCCTGACATCCCCCATTCTCAACTTTGCACTAAGACCACTGCGAGAGGCGTCTCCGACGCCGATTTCGTTCCCAAATAGTAAACGCAATCGACCTCAGAAACGCCTCTCACCGCATATTTTTCCAATAATGCATAGCGTTTTCCGTTCCCCGATCCCCCCATCATCAAGTAACCACCGCCCTCCAGACAGGACAAATCGGAGCGCGTTATACTGGGGGTTCTACCTGAAACTCATTCGAGGCCACCCCATGACACGCTTGATCACACTCGCCATCCTTTGCCTCTGTCCTGCATTGCTTACTTACGCTGCCGAGGTGCCACCAGCCAAGATCCTCAGCGTGGAAAAAATATCCGACCGCGCACCACACTCCGCATTCACCGACCTCATCTATTGGAACAACCAGTTCGTCTGCGCGTTCCGCGAAGGCCGCGGGCATGTTTCGGCGGATGGCAAGATTCGAGTGTTAACATCGGTGGACGGCGATCAATGGGAGTCGTCGGCCCTGATCGAATTGAAGGACATGGATCTGCGTGATGCGGGGCTTTCGGTGTCGCCCGACGGAAAGCTCATGCTCATTGGCGGCGCGTGCCCTCGGCCCAAAGATGGCGAACACGCGCCGACGGGCACTTTCGTATCGTTCTCAGACGACGCCAAAACGTGGTCGAAACCGCAGGTCGTCACCAAACCGGGGCGATGGCTGTGGCGTGTAACGTGGCACGATGGGAAAGCGTATGGGGTTTCGTATGGGTCAAGCGCCAATGGCGTTCGCGCGTCGTCGCTCGTCGCGAGTGATGACGGTATTCACTACAACGATATCGTATCGCAAATGCTCGCCGACGGCTGGCCTACCGAGGCTGTGATCCGGTTCGACGCCCATAACACCGCCTACTGCCTGCAACGACGCGACGGAAAATCGAATAACAGTGCGATGCTGGGGATAAGTAATCCGCCGTATACGGAGTGGAACTGGCACGACCTTGGCCAATTCTTTGGCGGCCCCAATCTCATTCAACTTCCGAGCGGCGAATGGATTGCCGCAGGGCGCATGATCGTCGACGGTAAAGCGAAAACCGTGCTGGCAACGCTCGATGCCGCGAAGATGACGCTGACGAAGCTCCTGGAGCTTCCCAGCGGCGGCGATACCAGCTACCCCGGGCTCGTGTGGCACAACGACCGCCTCTACGTCAGCTACTACTCCAGCCACGAAGACAAAACCAACATCTACCTCGCCCAGATCGAACTCGCCGATCCCTCAGCGAGCCGGGGCGTCCCCGCCCCCGTTCAAAAGGCATCCACACCCACAAACTCTAAACTCACCCCCAAGCAACTCACTGCTAGCAAAAAATTAGGCATTGCTCCCGATACCATCCAACCGCTCCTCGCCAAACCCCTCTACCAATTCACCGAGCCCGAAGTCGACCTCTATCTCCAATTCCTTTCCGCCACCGAGCCCGACCTCCGCAAGCGCATCGCGCACCTCGCTCGCAAAAACATCGGCCAGCCTTATGAGCTTTATCTCCTCGGCGAATTACCGTTCGAGCCCTACGATCCTCAACCAATCTATTGCCTCGGTAAAAGCGACTGCGTCGTGTTCAGCGAACACACGTACGCCATGGCCCTCTCGCACAACTGGCCCAGCTTCATGAAAATGCTGCAACGCATTCGCTACCGCGACGGCCAGATCGGCGTCACCACGCGCAACCATTACACCGAAGCCGACTGGAACAAATCGAACGGCTGGCTCGTTGAAGACATCACCGCCGACGTCGCCAGCGACAAGGCCGTCAAGTTCCACCAGGCGATCGATCGCAAGAACTTCTTCAAAAAGCGCTACAAGCTCGAGGTGGATGTGCCCGTCCAACAATTTGATGACGTGTTCATCCCGTTCGAGGCCATCGACCAGACGAAACCAAAATTGCAAGACGGTGACTTCGTGAACATCATCCGTGGCACCGTAAGTAAAAACGCTCCCGAGAGCGACCTCAGCGACACATTCGGCGGCAATGCTTGGGCCGGGCACGTCGGCATGATCGTCCACGACGACGACGGCACCGTGAACCTCATCCACTCCACCGTCCCTCGTGTCCGCGAGGAACCTCTCGACGAATACATTGCTCGCTCTATCAAAACCAAAGACGAAGACGATGCCAAAGGCAAACCCCGTCTCCTCGGCTTCAAATTCCTCCGCCTGCGCGAAGAACCCATGAAGAACCTGCAACAAATCGACGGTCCCGCCGCCCCCAAAGTCACTCTCCCCGACGGCGGCGAAGCAAAATTCTAGCCCCCCCCCAAAAAACATTTAGCCCAACCAATATTTAGCCCCCGGTCATTGACCGGGGGGTTATTATTTAAAAATCACCATTACCCCACACCTCGGAGCCCACCATGAAACAACTAGCAATCCTCGCAGTCGTAACCGTCGCGTTCGCCGTCTCGGCAAACTCTGCCGAAGCGCAGTTCTTCTATCGTCGAGCCGTGGTCGCACCAGCCCCAGCACCGGTCATCGTTCGTCAGCCCGTGGTAGTGCGTCAACCAACCGTCTTCTACCAACCAACGACAGTCGTCTACTCGCGACGTCGCCCAATCCTCGGCGGCTACTCCGTAAGAACCCGCCCCGGCTACAACCGCACCGTCGTCTGGTGATCCGGGAAACCGCGCGGTCCACAAACCAGCGAGCCGGGCCGTCCTCGGCCCCGTCCAGGGCGCATCCCGCGTAACTCGCTCCCCATCGCGCAAAACAGCGCATGAAAATAGCCCGACCACCTCGGTCGGGCTATTATTTTCTTTCACTCGAAACTAAAACCTGCCCCAACTCCACGCACAAACCACAATCCCTTTGCAAAACCGCTTCGCGTCCCTTGCGCTTTATTCTCCCCCTTCCGAACCTCCGTGCCCTCGGTGCCTCTGGGGTTAAATAAAATGCGGTGCTCTCACACTCCCACCACCTGCACCGAAACATCCATCCGATCGAAAGCGTCGGAAGCCCCTTCCCAAAATCCCGATAACGGCGAAGCCTTCTCCTGCTCCCGCGCCACCGCCACCGACACATGCTCCACCCCAGCCAGCTTGTTATTCGTCGGATCAAATCCTCGCCACCCAGCCCCCGGCAAATAGATCTCGGTCCATGCGTGCGTGGCACCATGTTGCCCCTCGGCCATTTGGATGTACCCGGTGACAAACCTCGCACCAAAACCCAAATGCCGTGCCGCTTCCATCATGAACACGGCGTAATCGCGACACGAACCGCTGCCTAAGCTCAATGTCTGGCAAGGCAACTGCACGCCGTACTCGGGTCGATAACGATATTCGAACGCCTCGAAAATGCGCGTGTTCAGCCGATTCAACAACTCCCACGTATCGATCAATTGCCCCGGCCGATAGATATCCAGCAACCACTTCTGCACGGCCGGTCCATCGTGCGGATAACTCGGCAACCGATACGGCACCAACTCCACCTGCTCGCTTGCCGCATACTGAAACGGATACGAAGCCGCCCCCGCCTCGATCAAGCACTCGGCCCGCTGGTCATCGTGCAGTGCCACCGTCACTTCGCTATTCAACCGTAGCGACGTGGTCGGTTCATCGAACGTGATCACCGCGATCGAGTTTCCGTAAATATCGCGCAACCAACGGACATCCGCCCGCGGCTCGATCTCCAGCACCGAACTCTCGATATGCAGATCGTGCCCCTCTCGCGGCCGAACCATCGCCCGATGCGGCCCAAACTTCACCGGACTGTGATAGTAATACTCCGTCCGATGCAAAATACGAATCCGCTTCATAAGCTCTCCCCTGTGACTACACACCAATCCCATTTAGCCCCCGGTCAATGACCGGGGGTAATCATCAAGCATTCTGAATGATGGTGCGCAAACAATCATGAAACCGCCGCAGCCCCTGCTCCATCGGCATTTGATAGGGGCCCTGGCTATTCTCGCCACGCAACCACAGCGCCTGCCGGCCGTTCTGGAACGTCTGCGAGGCCATGTGATCCTCGCCGGTCACTTCATCGAGCACGGCCAGCCCCGTCTCGACATAATCGCGTCGCGTCGCGACGATCTCGGCATCAAAATAGTATTCGCTCCGCAACCGGGTGCGTGTCGGTGTCAGCGGAGTGTAGCTCGTTACCACCACGCAGAATGGATACCACTCAACAAGCTGGCCAGGAAACAAGCACAACCAGATCGCGGCAAACGGCGGACGTCGGCCGCCCAAAATATCCAGCAGCACCTTGTAATATTCCTGAAATGCAGGCGTCCCGGCCGGCGGCAAGGGCCAGCGCACGTTCACCTGTTCGCAAAAGAACCGCTCGCCACCCACCGAGTTCACCGCGGTCCGCAGGTCGTGCGGATCGACCATCGCCCGAAAACCCGGATGCACCACGCCAATGTGGTAATCCTCCAGATAGACTTCGAGAAACACTTTCCAGTTCAGGTCGTGCTCCTCTTCGTCGATACGCTCGAGCACGTAGCCGTTCGTGGCAAGCTCGGTCCAGCTCGCAAGCGGGGCAAGCTGCTGGCGAATATCACGAGGGCCTTGAAACAACAAACCGTTCCACTCCGTCAGTTCGCTCCGATCGAGGTCCATCTGCGGATTCTTCTCGAAATGCGGCGCGGCCAACTGGCAACCGTTGAGATCATACGCCCAGTTATGCACCGGGCACACGATGTTCTTCGTATGCCCGCAACCGCTAAGCAACTCGGCCTGCCGATGACGGCACACGTTCGACAACAACAACGGCCGTCCGCCGCTCTGCACAACCACTTTGCCGCGTTGTTGCCCGCCAAGCACCGCGTAATCGCCGTCGTTCTTCACGGCCGACACGTGAGCCACATACGTCGGCCCGGCCGCAAACAACTCGCGCCGTTCGATCTCTAAAATTTCAGGATCAAAATACCACGATGTCGGCAGCCCAACCGACGAATCCGTATTCGCTTGTTGATCGACAAATGCTCGAGACATCCCAATACCTCAATCACCCACAAACTTAAAGCTTTACAGAGTCTGATTACCAACGTGCTATGCAACCACTCTTACCGTTTCCAACGTCGTATCACTCACATACGGATGTGCCCCGGCGGCCAGCAAGCGGCGACAAACTTCGAGCGTTTCCTGTGTAATCATTTCACCAGGCATCAGCAAGGGAATGCCTGGTGGATAAAACATAACCATTTCCGCACACGTTCGGCCAGCCGCCGAGTCTAAACTTACCGTTGTTTTACGTCCGAGTGCCGCGCTCCTTGGAGACATCGCCAACGGCGGAATCGGCGGTTGCAACAAAAAGGAATCCTCGATCCCAGCGAGCCGGGGCGTCCCCGCCCCCGAGTCACGAGGTTGCGTACTAACCGCCTTCAATCCCGCCAACAATCGCCGAGTTGCCCCCGCATCATCCTGCGGGCTCAAAATGTAAACCACGTTGAACCAATCGCTCATTTCATCTTCAACGCGATACTCGGTCCGCAAGAATCGCTCGACTTCGTAACCGCTCCAACCGGTGCCCGCCACGTTTACCACCACTCGTAACGGATCGCGCCGGTGGCTTGCCAGCCGCCGGTCGCCGGTCGGCTCGAACACCCGCATGCCCGGCATCGAGTTAATTTCATCCTCGATCCGACAAGCCTCATCGACCGCCTGCGCGAAAAGCTCTTGGCCTTCACGGGCCAACCAACGCCGCATCACATCGAGCGACGCGAGCAACAAGAAACTTGGGCTAGTCGTCTGCAAAAAGTTGAGCGATTCCTGCACCCGCCCCGGCTCGATCAGCGAGTTCGGCCCCACGTGCAATTGGGCGGAACCTACCAGCGCACCAAGCGTCTTGTGGCAACTCTGAACAGCAAGGTCCGCCCCGGCCGCAATCGCCGAAGTAGGTACCGCTTGCCGAGCGGCACCCAACACCGCTTCCGATGCACCGAGGCGAGTTGAACCTCCTGGCAGAAAATGTAAATGAGCCCCATGCGCCTCATCTACAATCAGCGGCACACCGCGCGAATGACACACTTCCACCAACGGCTCAAGATCTACCGCTACACCGTAGTAACTTGGCCGTGTCAGCAAAACGGCCGAAGGCTTCGGCTCCACGTCGAGCGCAGCCGCCAGCGCCGCCGGCGTCACACCCAGCGCGCCACATTCAGCCATTACGCCATGCTCGACGAACCGCGGCAACGCGCCCGATAGCACCAGCCCCGCCACCACCGAGCGATGAATGTTCCGCGGCATCGCCACAACGCAACCATTCTGTCCCCCTCCCCGCTCTGGGGAGGGGCCTGCTGGGCTCACACCACTAGTCGCCGCCATCAGCGCCGTCGCAATCCCCAGCGTCGAACCAGCCGTCAGATAAAACGTCGCCTGCGCGCCGAACAGCTCCGCCGCCAGTTGCTGCGCGTCACGAATGCAACCCGTAGGATGAAACGTATTATCGGTCGCCGTCATGCCCGGCAAATCGAGTTCCAGGCCCGTCTTGCCAACCAACTCGCACAGTTCAGCCGCAGCAAACCGGCCCCCCTTATGCCCTGGCGTGTGAAAACCATAGATGCCGCCACGCGCGTAGCTGACGAGCGTCTCGTAGATGGGGGCTCGAGATTGGTCGGTCGCGTGTTTCATTCTTTAACGGCACCGGCAAAACAATGGTTATGCATCGGGTGGCTGGGGCAAACGTCCCAGTGTTTGGCTCTAAGATAGCCCTCCCAAGCATATTGATAGGAACCATCAATCAGCACGTGGTAGAACACTATGGAACACCTCAATAATAACTTCTCGATTTTCAGAACAACCACAGAGACACAGAGAAGATTTTTAAAACGCTGATCGATGCTAATCATCGCTAATAGGATGGGGCTGTGTGTTAGGACGAATCTTAATGCTGAATTGATATCAGCGAATATTAGTGGAGATTAGCGTTCTAAGAAAAAACTCTTCCGAATCTTCTCCGTGTTCTCTGTGGTGCCCCCTCTGACAAAGTTATTTTTGAGTTATCCCTTAAAAAAACTCGGCGGGCGAGCGATCGAATCGCTGCCCGCCGAGAATTCAACTAAACACCGTGGTACGCTTAGTTACTTCGAAGCAACTTCGATGATTTCGGGCAGCACATCGTCTTCCGAAACCACCACAGTGGCCTTCTTACGGCCCTTGCCGTTGCTGTTCGTGTGGCCGTTGCCGTTGCTATGACCATTTGCGTGACCATTGGTCGTCACTTCGTCGTGCGCAGCTACTCGCTCGATACGCAGCGGCTGCATCGGTCGTGCGATCGTGGCCGGGGCAACGCCCGCCTTCATCGCCGACAGAATACCGGCCGCTTCGTAGTAGTTCTGAGCGTAACGCAATTGGCCCGCACGGAACGGCAGAGCACGCAAGTCGTTGCGCATCAGATTCGTGTTGTTGCGAACCGCAATCACAGGAATACCCTGCTCCACGGCAGCCAACGTCGGCAAACCAACGCAGCCGTCTGGAATCACCAAGGCCGAAATATCCTCGGCAGTCAGCACCGATGGATCGTACACACCCGTGGGGTTCAGCAACACTTGCGGAGCCTTGTTAAGACCCTTCAGAACGCAGAACAGGTAGGTGGTCGAAATCACTTCGGCCGCCTTGCGCGGTTCCACAACGCCCCAGCTCTCGGTGCGAAGTGCTTCGCTGCTCATCGTCGGCGCGTGGGCCGTCGGAACGTCGAGCACCGAACTCAAAAGGTGGGTCAAAATTGCTTCCACGCCGCCCCAAGGATTCGGACCGCCTTCGCCAAAGTAACTGCGGTGAAGCGTTACCGTGTCGATATGCGGCGTAATCCGGGTAGCCAAGGCAATCGCATCGTACGAACCGCGGCGATCGCGAAGAACGTCCAGCAGCTTGCCAAGCCGCTCGATACGGCCCGTCACGCGGCCCGAGTCGGCCACGCCAGTCTGCATGAACAATTCCTTCTCGAGCACCATCACTTCGCTGATGTCCATGCCGAGCGTGGCACGTGCGCCTTCAGCGCAGTTGATCGTTTGATCAACCACGTTCGGAGCATCGTGACGATCTTCGGTCACCAAGAGCACGCGGTTCTGGCGAACCTTACGCAGGCCGATCGAGCCCATCAGCAGGCGGCAGATCAGGCTGCCTTCCGCATACAGGCAATTCTCGGTTTGCTCGTTCACGTCCGAAGCGTTCACCACGTTCGGGTGCAACACGAGGTTATCGCATACCGATGCCATCAAACGGGCACTCGGCGTGGCATCGCCCGCGTGGCCACCGATCGCACAATCCACGCCGGTGGGAATCAACATCACGGCGTTGAACTGGTTCGTGCGAGCCAAGCGACGCTGGCGATAGTTGAATACCGACACGTCGTTGTCGTCTGAGCCAATCACTCTCGGCTCGACCGCTTCGATTTCGCACTGATGGCCCCCACGGCTTTTGCCGGTAACCACCACACGCAGCGGCGTGGCATCGTTACCGAGGGCTCCCTCAGCGGCTTCGCGAAGATTCGCGAGCGGCGAGTTGCCGTTAAGCAGTTGGCGAACGGTAAGTTGTTGGGATGAAACTTTCATCTATGCGCAGCTCCTAAAGCTAAATTGTTTCCTTGATGCGAATGGGTCTTCGATGACCCGTATACCAGTGAGCTGGGGCTTCATGGCCCCAAGTGGAGCGTCTCTACTAGAATTCGCTTACAGATTCGCTCGCGCCATCCAGGCGCTTCTGTGCAAAAACTGCGAAATCAGCTTCGACCAAGAATCAATCAGAAAGGCCGCTGCGATGGATGCGCTTGGGCCACGGTCAGAGCAGAACCGTCATAAACAAAATGACTGGTTCTAAGGAGAGCAAATCAACGACGAATGTGATCACGCCAGCCCGAAAGGCAAGGCGCGACCGGAATGTGCAGCACGTCCCACGCCATCGCCGGACGGCGGAACGTGCGAGTCGCGCACATGCGGCGACGCAGCTTTAACATTCCGATGGTGATAAAGAAGTTCACTTCCGTTCGCCCCGTAGGTCAGGCTTTCTAGCCTGACGACTCTCTGTGGTAGGTCAGGCTTTCCAGCCTGACGATTCTATTCTCGCCGTTCGCTCGGAGTCTACAACTCGCAGTCAAGCTGGAATGCCTGACCTACAAATCGGCGCGATCCTCGAAGTAACTTCGAGAATACTTCGCGCTCGCAAATTCTACAAGGTGCTGTCGCCCAGTAAAGAGTGATTTCGGCTAGCTGGGGAATTTTCTGGAAACTTTGGCGGCGGCGCGCCCTGCATACATCTTTCCAAGCGAGCCGGGCCGTCCTCGGCCCCGTCGAAGGCGACAACACCCCGGCTCGCGCAAAATACCGAAATCAACCACATCGACAGATCCTTCAAACTCATTCCCACTTCGGCAACCAAATCCGCACCACAGCCTCCGCCGCCGCCCCGTGCGTCAACTCACACACATGCCACACCGCTTGCAGCTTCTCGCAACACGCTCCCCCCACCAGCCCCAATCAGGTACGCTACTCGCAGAACACCCTCAAAATCGGCTTCCGCATTACATTAAAGGGCTCTCCAATGAAATTACTGCGATATGGCGACGTCGGAAAAGAACAACCGGGCATCCTCGACAATGCCGGCAACATCCGCAGCCTCACCGGCATCGTCGATGACATCGCTGGCGAAGTTCTCACTCCTGCCTCGCTCGATAAGCTCCGCACCATCGACCCCACCACCCTCCCCCTCGTCACCGACTCCAATCCCTCGCTCCTCACTCCTAGCTCCTCGCCACTTCCCACTCACTCCTCTCCCCTCCCACCCCGCCTAGGGCCTTGCGTGGGCAAAGTCGGCAAAATGATGTGCATCGGCCTCAACTATTCCGACCATGCCTCGGAAACCGGGGCCACTTTGCCCAAAGAGCCCATCCTGTTCATGAAAGCTACCAGCGCCATCGTCGGCCCCAACGACGACATCCGCCTCCCGCGCGGTTCTGAAAAGACCGATTGGGAGGCCGAACTCGGCGTCGTCATCGGCAAGTCGGCCAAGTACGTTTCCGAGACCGATGCCCTCGACTACGTCGCCGGCTACTGCATCGCCCACGATGTTTCCGAACGCTCGTTCCAGAAAGACCGCGGCGGCCAGTGGACCAAAGGAAAAAGCTGCGACACGTTCGGCCCAATCGGACCCTGGCTCGTCACCAAAGACGAAATCCCCGACCCGCAAAACCTGCCCATCTGGCTCGAGGTCGATGGCCAGCGTCGCCAGGACGGCCACACCAGCAAAATGATCTTTGGCGTCCGCCAACTCGTCAGCTACCTGAGCCAATTCTTCACCCTTCACCCGGGCGACATCATCTCCACCGGCACCCCCGCCGGCGTCGGCCTCGGCATGAAGCCCCCCACCTTCCTCCGCCCCGGCCAAACCGTCCGCCTCGGCATCCAAGGCCTCGGCGAACAGCAACAGCACGTGGCTGCCGATTAACCCCGTACGTCCCGCCTGCCGGGCGGGACGTAACCAAAACCCGTTCAACTTCTACCAAAACCACCACCATCCGCTCGCGGCTTAGCGCAGCCCCCACGCGACCCTACTTCCCCACAAGCTCGTCCACCCCCAACACCTTCCCCACCTTCCCCACCTCGCCGCTCTCTTCAAGCGACCGCCGCTGCACGCGATCCACCATCTCCGCAAGTCGCTCACCCGAAAACACTAGCGGCTGAACCCCCAAACTCATGCTGCCGCCCTTCGGACTCGAAAACTTCAGCGACAACGTATCTGCCCCCACAGGCTTTCCATCCTTCGGCGTAACAATCGACCACCGCCACCGCTCCCCGCCAGACATCGTTTCATACAGCGCCCGCTCCGTGCATTCGCGTTCTGATTCACTATCGATACCTTCGAGCACGATCCGCGGCATATCCGCAAACCACTGCTTACCTTCTTTCGTCTGTGTCGATTGCGACCAGCACATCAGCACCCCTTTGTCGCTCAACCGAATCGCCACCCACAACGAAACACTGCGGTTACCACTGCCACCACTGTAGAAAGCACCAATTGATCGCGCAGGCTGCGACTCAGTCACTTCCGTGCGATCAAAACCCTCCGGCGTTTCGAACGTGAACAAACCCTGCGGCGGCTCCATATTGGCTTGGATGACATCGTAGTCTTGCTCTAGCTGAGGCTCCTCCCCCGCTTCGCCACTCAGCACCACAACCCGCGCCGGCACTCCAGTCTGCGGATCGAGCCACACCCGCCACCAAAATGGCATCTCTTTCCCCCGCTTCGATTCATAGATATCGCACTCCCGCCCTCGCAATCGCTCGCTGCCAACTCGTTCGAACCCCTCAGGCAAACCGCCCAAGAGCAGCATCATCTCATTCACCTGTAAACCGTTCTCCACGAACAGTTCCGCCTGCAGCTCATCGCTATTTGGCCCAACAATCGCCCGCTTCTCCGGCTCCACCAAAACCATCGACCTCTTGCCATCGTTGGCCATGGTCATCTTCGTAACCTTCTTCAAATCGTCGTTTCCATTGGCGCTAAAACCGTACGACACCATGTAGTAGGTGCCCGGCCGCTTGTAATAACGCTCTACCGGGAATCGTACTGTCGCCGTGCCGAACTCGGTTTGCGTGCGTTGATACATCCAACCTTTCACATACAAGCTCTGCACGGTCTGCAACCGCTGCCGCACATCGGCAAGCCCATAGGCTGGCTGCGGACGCAGCATCGACAGGCTGGCGATTCCACCAAGTACCAGCAGCATCGCCGCCAGAGTCGCCACTGCCGACACCAACCGCCGCCCACGCGCCGCCGGCCGCGAACCTTTCTGCACCTTGGCCGGCAACCGTGCCAACAGTTCATCACGCAATCGCTCATGGTTGGTCGCAAAGCCTTCATAGCTCGCACGAAACAACTCATCGTTTATCGTTTCCATGGCAAATCCTCCTGCATCCGACGCATGATCGCACCCGCATGCTCACGCGCCCGTTCCAGCAACTTGTAAAATCCCGACTGCGAAATCCCCAACACTTGTCGTGCCACCTCCGCCGGCTGCTCCTCCAAGTAAAACAAATGGATCGCCATCCGCTCCTGTTCGGGCAACTGCCGCACCGCTTCGCGTAGCTCCGCCAGACGCAAATCCTCAGCCGCCTCACGATCCACCAACTCCGCCGATGCATCGGGCACTGCCTCAACAGGCTCGCGCCGATTCCGCCGATGCCAGTCATGTCCCACCCGCCGCGCGATCCCACACAGCCATGGCACGAACCGTTCCGCATCCTTCAACTGATCCAGCCGTTCGTAGGCCTTGAGAAAAACGTCCTGCGATAAATCTTCCGCCGTCACTAAGTGGCCCGTCGCGTCAAAACAAATGGCACGCACCAGCCGCGCATGCTGATCGTACAACTTCGCGAACGAGTCCTTGCACCCCTCGCGCGCACGCTCCACCAGCTCCGCTGATTCGCTCATCGACTGCCTCGCAAACCGGTCCGCACACTGAATCCTTTCGCCCCACACCCACTAAGACGCCGCAAGCCAAAGAAATTCCACCCAAAAATCCAGAACATTAGACAATCACACACCCCGTCGCTCGCGGCTTAGCGCACACCACCGTACGCCCCACCTGCCGGGCGGGACACAACAAAACATATCGCAACGGTTCCCACCCCCGAACACGCCGCTCGTCCCCTCCGCTCCCGTCTGCTACTATCCTTCCATGCCAACATGGGACGCTAGCCAATACCTGCAATTTAACGACGAGCGTACTCGACCTTGCCGAGAACTCGTTTCTCGCATTGCGGTCGCCGCTCCACAGCGGGTGATCGACTTGGGCTGCGGACCAGGCAACAGCACGGCAGTCCTCGCGCAACGCTGGCCACAAGCCGAGCTCACCGGTTTAGATAGCTCGCCAGAAATGATCGCCGCAGCCTCAAACGCCGAGCCCCACCACCACTGGCAAGTTGGCGATATCGCCACCTGGGCCGATGAGCAAGGCGACAGCTTCGAGGTCGTCTTCTCCAACGCGGCCCTTCAATGGGTTGGCGATCACAAGTCGCTGTTCTCGAAATTGTTGAGTCGCGTCTCTGCCGGCGGCGCGCTGGCCGTCCAAATGCCCGGCAATCTGGACGCCCCGGCCCACCGCATCATGCGAGAGCTGGCCGTGTCTCCCGAGTGGCGGAACCACTTCCCCAGCACCGGCGTTCGCGAATGGCACGTGTACGACCTGCCATTCTACTACAACTTTCTCGCACCTATCGCCGCAAGCATCGATCTCTGGGCAACCGAGTACATCCAAGTCATGCCAAGTGCCAAAGCAATCGTCGAATGGTACAAAGGCACCGGCCTTCGACCGTTTCTCGAAGCTCTCCCTAACGACACCAAGCGTACCGAGTTCATCACCGCATACCTTCACGCCATCCGCAAAGAATACCCCACTCAAACCGACGACCGCATCCTCTTCCCCTTCCGCCGGATGTTCCTAATCGCCTACCGCAAAGACCATCGATAAGCCCCGCCCCCGCTTGCGGCTTAGCACCCCCCAACCATACGCCCCGCCTGCCGACCGGGACGTAGGAGCGTAGTTATGGATCGTATTACCGAGGGGGGAGGTGTTGCTGGGGAAGCACGGGATGGGAACATAACGCACAATTTGTAGATGCAAGCACCCCACGCTACGGAGTTGTCCCAATTTGAGATCGGTCGTTGTCAGGGTCGTGGTGTAATGACAACCTGCAACTGCAAGCCATCGCGACGGCTACTCACTCTTGACCGTCCATCAATAGGTCTTTATCAATTTTCTCGCAAAGGGGGCGAATCTCGGACAGAAAACTTGTGTCCACGACATCTACGGCTGGCGCGGCAGCGAGTCGGCTCCACTGTTTTTGGAAAAGTTCCACGCGGACGTGTTTCATCTCTCCATCTTCTTCTTTGGCCATCAGCGGCCCGCCAATGAGAACTCCTATGACCTTGCCATGCTGATCGAATACGCCGCCGCCAGAGGTGCCGGTGAGGGAATGGGGAAATCCCGACGTCCAGAATTGATAGTACCAGTCATCCTTCCGAGGGAGGGTCAATGTGGGACTGACGATCCGGGTTTGCCGAATCCAAGGATCACGACCAGGGCGAGCGTTCGGGTATCCAATCATCACGCATGGATCGCCATCCTGCAGCGTTGCTGAACGCCCCAGTTCAGCGTGAGGCCAAGGCCCGTCATTTGTGATCTTTACTAAGCCGATATCGGCAAGACGATTATTTCCCACGACAACGCCATCGGCGCGACGACCATCGCGCAATGACAGCTTGACCTGATGGCCAGGAAGTCGATCGTGATGACCGCACGTCATCACCATTCCGTCGGCTGTCACAATCACGCCGCTGGCGAGTCCCTTGTCTTCGTCGACGTCGTTAATTTGCACCGACGCCGCCTCAGCCGCTTCGATCACTGCCGCCGAGATTTCTACGGCTTCCGGCGTTAGCGAGTGATCGTCGCCATGCGAAGGCTCCGGTTCCTCAGGGTACAATCGAATGCGATCGAGGTTCTTGCCGGCGACCAAGTCATCCCAATGCGTCTTGATCAGCGCCGCGCTCAAGTGGATAGGGTCTCCGCCGACTGGAGTCTTAGAATTCAATCCCAATAGTTTTCCGTGAAGGTCAAACACGCCGTAGGCACCGGCGTCGACGCGATACGAGCCCGTCAGCCACTGTCCAACGTCCGACTGGGTGACGACTCCGGAGAAAGCCACGAGTTGCGGTGCCGACACTGGCCCTTCTTGACGCGGATAGGCCAGTGCTACGCAAAGTTCGCCCGCCTTGACCGTTTCGCGTATGTCAACATGGGGCCATGGGCCATCTTCCGTGATCTTGAGTAAGCCCACGCCATACTCGCTTGACCACCCGAGCGCCTTGCCAGGCACGCGCCGGCCGTCGGCCAGTCTTAACTCCAGCAAGTCATCATCAATGACGGCGTGAACTGGGCCGCTCACGGCAATATGCCCTTCGGCCGTGACGATTACGCCACAACCAAACTGCAGCGGCCTTTTGTCTCCATATCCAAACTGCACGATGGCCGGACCAACCTGGTCATATACAGCCTGGACGCGCTGCTTGAACGAGTCTGGATTGACAGTGGATTGAGCGTGTTGTCCATGGCAATAGCCAGAAAGAGACAATCCGACGAAAGCGATATAAGCTGTTTTAAACGTGCCAGTCATCGGCAAGCATCCTGATGCTGGAGATTTTATTGATGCCACGTCGGCCGTGCAGTGCGGCAATGCAGCACTTCGCATCTATAGATTCTAAATATAGGCAACTGGGCGTCAAACCACCGTGAGGACTGTGACTTCAACCGTGGGACGCAACAAAGCACAGTGGCTGGCAATCATAGCTCGCCCAGGTGGGGCGTGAATCGGTGTTGCGGATCCCCCATCTCTCGTGCCACTTCAGTGCCAGATATTGAACCACTCCGGTAAGTTATGCCGGCTACGCCAGTTTTGCTTATCAGGAAAGACAATTGTTCCGATGCTGTGCCTTAGTAATAAAGTTACTCGCCGCGGCCGTATGCGCAACCGTGGAGCTGGCGATTGCACCTCAACCATCCTCACTCAATGCGAAGGCTGGGCATGCTCATTGCCAGCAACTGGCTGGCACTTGTGACGCTCGTAGGAGTGGCGCTCCCTGGCGAGAACAGTTACGCGCAGCCGTATGTAACCCCGCCGCCAGTGGCTGCACCCGCTGTATCGCCAAGCGACTCAGCGGTTGGCGACGACCTCTCTGCAACGATGGAAGAATCCGAGGAGCAGGGACTCGAAACCGAACCAGTTGGCAGTCCGACCAAAAAATCAGACGCAAATCCTTGCGCCACCGCGTTCAAGTCGGTGTTCTACGACAACGACTTCAGCTATCTCCAGGATCCAGACTATCACGGACATTGTTTCGGCGATTGTTGGAAACTGATGCCAGTGGATAACTGCGGCCGTTACGGCACGCTCGATGTCGGTGGCCAGATGCGGCTACGTTATCACCACGAAGTCGGCATGGGGCAAGATGTGTCTGGTCCGGGCATGCTCCGCTTCGAAGATACGGTTCACGACTTCTTGCTGTCGCGTTTTCGGCTCTATGGCAATTGGCGAGTCAGCGAATCGACGCGGGTATATGTGGAAGGCATCTTTGCCGAAGTCACGGATGACAACGACACGTATCTCCCTCGTCCAATCGATACCAATTGCGGCGACTTCTTGAATGCATTCGTCGACTGCCAACTCGATGAGGCTTGGACATTACGCACCGGACGCCAGGAGTTGTTGTATGGGGCGGAGCGACTGATTTCTCCACTGGACTGGGCAAACACGCGTCGTACCTTCGAAGGCGTTAAGCTGATGTACAACGAAGACGACTGGAAGGTTGATGGCTTCTACACGCATTTTGTGCCCGTGCGGCCCTACACACTTGACTATGCTGATTATGAACAACCCTTCTATGGCGTATACGGAACCTACGGCGGATGGGAAAATAAGACGCTTGATGTCTACTATATCGGATACGACAACAAACACGATGACGCGCCGATTACAAGTGACTTTTCACTGAACACGATTGGCTCCAGGCTGTTCGGCAGCCACCGTGATTGGCTGTACGAAATGGAGGGTGGGTACCAATTCGGTCGGCAAAGCGGTCTGGGCCAAGATCAATCTGCTGGTTTTGCGACCGCGGGCATCGGACGAAAATACCCACGCCATCCGTGGACGCCGACGGTATGGTTCTACTACGACTATGCGTCGGGTAACTTCCCAGGCGGCGATTTCAATCGTTTCAATCAGCTCTTTCCACTGGCTCACAAATATTTTGGATTCATCGACGCAGTCCAGCGGTCGAACATCGAGTCGCCCAACGTACTTCTCACGATGAAACCGGATGCGAAGTGGGAACTACTGTTTTGGTATTGGCATTTTCAAGCAAACAGCGCGAGTGACATCGTTCCCAGCATCGGTGGCACTCCGAATCAAAGCCTGTCGCGACGCCATTTTGGCGACGAGCTCGATGTGTTGGTCAAGCACACCATCAGCCCGCGCATGAATATACTCTTTGGCTATTCCCACTTCTGGCGCGGTGACAAAATCCTAGCGCCGCAGGATGCGGACTTCTTTTATACGCAGTGGGAAACTAACTTTTGATTACCGGATATCTTTCAATTTACTCCTTTCGCTGTTCGTGCTCCATCTGCAGATGATCTTAGGAACTCCAACAAAACCGGCGGGGACTGTCCCGATTTTGCGGAGTCTTCGCAGCAAAATGGGACTGTCTCCCTCTCTCAGGCGGTTTTGTTAGAGTCCCTTATACACTTGGGTATAGCGTTGCCGAACTGTGTGAGGGCGTAACCGGTGTTGCGGCCCCCTACCTGTTGCCACTTTGACTTTGCCAGGTAATCCCCTCTCTTGCATCATCACCGAACCCAACCAACGCATCGCAAACTAACAAGGTTGCTGCTCATTACTACTTCTCCTCTCGCCTTCCCAGGACTTCTCCACCCCCCTCCCAGTGGCCGAAAATAGATACTGTACAAAAATCCATATTATGCTATAATCGCCCACGCTAACTAACCAGTACCCCCCACCTTCCCAAACCGATCCCATGCAACAGCCCGCCCGCCAACTGCGCTACCGCTGCGCGCAAAACTCCGCCCAGTCCCTAGCCCACAGCCCACGCACAACACTTGCGGCTTAGCGCCCCCAGTACGTCCCCTCACTTCCCACCCAAAGCCCAACTCCCAAAGCCCCCCTTACGACTTACGCCTTACACCTCAAACCCACACCCACAAAAAACTTGTCCCCTTCCCAATAACTTGTCCCCTTCCGTGTTTTACAGTGCCTTGGAGCACCCACGCGCGGTATAAAAACAAACTCGCCGCAGGCGAAACCTCACACACGACCTGCTACCTCACCAAATTAGCCAGCAAAAATGAGCGTCCACCCTTGGCACGATGTGCCCTTGCCCGAGAATTGTGCCGACTGGTTCCCTGCCTACATCGAGATCCCCAAGGGCTCCAACGTTAAATACGAACTGGATAAACCCACCGGCCTTCTCATCGTCGACCGCATTCTCTACAGCACGGTGTACTACCCCGCCAACTACGGCTTCGTGCCGCGAACCTGGTGCGACGACGGCGACCCGCTCGACGTGCTCGTCCTCGGTGACGAACCCGTAGTGCCGCAAGCGCTCATGCGGGCTCGTGCCATCGGCGTGATGCGCATGCGCGACGACAAAGGCCAAGACGACAAGATCATCGCCGTGCATATCGACGATGCCGAGTACTCGCATTACCGCGATGTGTCGGAGCTTCCGCACCACCGCATGCGACAGCTTCCGCGATTCTTCCTCGATTACAAAATCCTGGAAGACAAAAAGGTGACGGTCGACGACCCGCTCGGAGCGGCCGACGCGATTCCGATTCTGGAAGAGGCAATCGCATTTTACCAAGCCAACCGCGAACAACTCATCGCCGGCAGCGAAGCGATCAGTAAACGGCGACTATGAGAGATCACTCGGAATTGGAAATGGACCTTAACGAACCAACGGAGTTACACGCCCGGCCGTGAGATGTGCCCGATTGAATTCAGGAATAAAACCGCGATTGCCGGCAACGCCGACACGACGACCAAGATACGGCTGGAGATTCACGTCCGGCGACGGCGTCACAAACGTAATCACCTGGCCACGGTCGTCCACCAGCGCGAACTGGGGCGCGCCGGGCCGCTTGGAAACAACGGGCCTCAAAACGCCCACCGCATCGTACGGAGCGGCACCGGGCAACTGCGAAGTACCGGCCCCGGGCATCCCCGCAAAATTCATGAACCCTGCGTTTGCCGCTGGAACGGGCAAATTAGTCACGCCCGGCTGCCCCGGCACCGCAGCCTGAGCACCCTGCTGATAACGCCTTGCCAATGCCGTGAACTGGTCGATTTTAATAAGAGTTGCCTTCGCCGCGTCTCGCTCGGGCTGTGTCTGGGCTTGTGCCAACAATTGCTCGGTGTCGCGCTGCAAACGCTCCGTGTTCCACTGCTGCGGAGGTGCCGACGCCATACGCGACAATCGCATTTCGATATCGGTAAGTTGCCGTTGGAAGTCGCCAGTCGCAACAGGCGGCGGGCCGACTCGCACTGCGGAATCGACCGGAGCGGCAGGCGGCAAAGGAACCGCCGTCGGTGCTGCACTTGTGGCAGGCACAGTAGGGTCGGCCGAACTCGCCGTGGTAGAGGTAGCCAATGGTGGTGCCGCAAGCTCTTGCGTAGCGGCAGGTTCGGCCACCTGTTCGCCAGCCACCGGCGTTACCGAAGCTCGCCATTCGTCGTCACTTGAACTACTTACAGAATCACCGGAAATCGTGCCTTCGTTAGCAACCATGTCCTCCGAGAGTGCCTTCGGTTCAGCAGGGACGGTTTCGGCCTCGCCGATCGCGCCTTGTCGCTGCACACTGGCGGCATGGATCCACCGAAATTCACCGGCCGGCGGAGCGATGCGTACCCACGTTTCTCCGTTCACCGGTTGGCGGCCGAGTACTTCGACAACTTCGCCTCGCTTCAAACGCACCTGCGTCGCGTTCGACTTATCACTAAGCTCGCTGCCGATGCGCGAAGCGGTGCTGTCCTCACGGACTCGCGCCAAGCCGTTGTCCTGCTCTTCGATCGCTTTTTCGGGCACCAGGCTAAAACTGCCTTGGAGGGGCCGAATCCCCAGCCAACCACCTTTTTCCTCGCGATATACTTCAACCGTTTCACCAGGATTTAGAGAGGAGGTCGGATAGAACTTTTCACCAGGGCCGCTGTAAACCAGTGCACGCGGCACGGTCACCTTTGCCGCGTAGGGCTCGATATCGGCCAACACAACACGATGACTCAGGAGCGCTGCCAAGCATGCGACAACCTGCAGAACATTGGTAAATTGAAATGCGGAACTACGCATGAAAACGGTCCCCACGGCACGGGCACGAGAATCGGCCCAAGTTCAACGGGAATCAAGCCAAGGCTTGTAGTGGAGTAAAGCGATAGCATCAAGGGCACTCGACATTGCTAGCGTGTTCCTAGTGGCCCAACGAACTCGCGGTTACGATAAAACACAACGATGCTAGCTGCATCAACGGACAAACAGCTTGGCGCTGTCTTATGAAACTCACTCAACTAGGTCCCTACAAAATCGATAGGCAGCTCGGCAAAGGGGGCATGGGAGCGGTTTACGCTGCTACCAACACCCAAACTGACCAGCGGGTTGCTATCAAAGCGCTGTCGCCTCATTTGGCGATGGCCGAGGGTTTTCGTGAGCGTTTCGAGGCGGAGATCGAGTCGCTAAAAACGTTGCGGCACGACGGCATTGTCAGGCTGTACGGATACGGCGAACAGGACGGCGTGCTGTTCTACTCCATGGAACTCGTGGAAGGAATCAGCCTCGAGGATGAACTCAAAGCGGGGCGGCGGTTCACGTGGCGCGAGGTGTCGAACTTTGCAATTCAGCTCTCGCTCGCGCTCAAGCACGCGCACGATCACGGCATCGTGCATCGCGACATCAAGCCGGCGAACATTTTGCTGGCCGATGATGAACACGTAAAGCTGGCCGACTTTGGCATTGCGAGGTTGTTTGGCTCGACGCAACTCACCACGGCCGGCGGCGTGCTGGGCACGGCCGATTACATGTCGCCCGAACAAGCCGAGGGGCGACCGGTCACCGCGCGATGCGATCAATATAGCCTTGGCGGCGTGATGTTCGCGCTTCTTGCCGGGCGACCGCCGTTTCTCGCCAAGAACCTGCCACAGATGTTGCAGTTACAACGGTTTGCGAACCCCGAACCGGTGAGGCGATACGCGTCTGACACGCCTGAGCAACTCGAACACGTGATTTCCCAGTTGTTATCGAAAGATCCGACAGACCGATTTCCGAATACACAAGTCCTCGCGCGGCATCTGCAGGCGATGGTGCTTGCGCTGTCGAGACCCGCATCAGACGATTTCGCACTTGGTGCCGATCCCCTGCTCGATGACCCGCGGTTCGAGCATTCTCATACGACGGACGTGACGCAAGATGATCCCAACTTGGCATCGTCGGCTCCCTCGATTCGATTGCATCCGCCGGACGGAACTCGTGCGACCGCCCAAGACGCCGCCACCATGGCATCGGATAGCGTCGAGGCCAGTCGCCAACCAGGCGTTCGCCCCAGCTTGGCGACGACGGCTCCGATCGTCGCCCCTCCCGAACGACCAACACGATTTACCACGGTCGAGGAGGAGGAAGCGCGAACGCTGGCCGAGAATGCCCGTTCCTGGCCGCTGATTCTAGCGCAAGGTTTGGCACTGCTTACCTTATTGCTAGGTTTAGGCGCGCTCGCGTTGTTTTTCTCTCGCGAGCCTACTGCCGATGAGTTGTATAACGCGGTCGTCAAACGAGCCGAGGGCGACTTGCCGCTGAGCGGCGTGGAGCGAGAAATCAGCTCGTTCCTCGAACGCTTCCCCAAAGATTCTCGCGCCGAGCAGTTGCGACACTACCAAGAACGTATTGAATTGGAGCAGTTGGAACGAAAACTTCGCCGGCAGGCGCGCGATTATGGAATCGGCGGCGCGGGGCTGCTGCCGGCGGAGCAGTTGTATCTGAAAGCCTCGAGCCTGTCTGAAAGCTCGCCGGAGCAGGCGGCACAACTATTTCAATCGTTGATCGATTTATACGCACCGCCAGACAATACAGATCAACAGGCAAAAGTCGAAGCCATTGTCTCGCTTGCCAAAGATCGACTGAGCGATCTGCAACCACGGTTAAAGAAACGACACGCACAAGAACTAACGGCGATGAGGGAGCGTCTTACGGTGGCCGACAAGCTGGCCGCTTCAGAACCAGAGAACGCGGCGAAAATGTACCGGGCAATCGTCAATATTTACGGCAATCAAGATTGGGCCAAGGAATTGGTAGCCCAGGCACAAGCGCGGCTCGAATCGCTCTCGGATGAAAAGTAACGGATTGTAAACGACGGTCAGTAAGAAAATAGGCGGCAACGATGCAGCACAAGCGCAGCCACGAATTGTTTCAACGCGCACAACAACTGATGCCGGGTGGTGTGAATAGCCCGGCTCGTGCATTCGGCGGTGTGGGGGGAGAACCCGTGGCGATGGCGCGCGGAGCGGGCGCACACTTGTGGGACGTGGATGGCAACCGATACATCGACTACATCGGTTCCTGGGGGCCTTTGATTCTTGGACATGCACATCCCAAAGTCGTCGCTGCGGTGGAAGCCGCGGCGCACAACGGTATGAGCTTTGGGGCTCCTACGGAAGCCGAGAACACGCTGGCAGAACTTATCATCGACGCGGTGCCGAGCATTGAAATGGTGCGCTTAGTTAGTTCCGGCACCGAGGCCACGATGAGCGCGATACGGCTCGCGCGAGGCTACACGGGCCGCGATGTGATCGTGAAGTTTGCCGGCAATTATCACGGGCATGTCGATAGCCTGCTCGTAGCGGCCGGCAGCTCGGCGGCAACGCTGGCGGTGCCGAATTCGCCAGGCGTTACCGCCGGCACCAGTCGCGATACGCTTGTGCTGCAGTACAACGATATGGCTGGCCTGGAACAGGCATTTGCAGAGCACGGAAAGCGCATCGCGGGCGTTATTTTCGAGCCTATCGTGGGCAATATGGGTTTAGTCGTACCCAGCCCAGAATTTTTAGATGGCCTGCGATCGCTGACTCGCCAACATAGTGCGTTGCTGATTTGCGATGAAGTGATGACAGGATTCCGCGTGGCTTACGGCGGTGCCCAGGCGCGGCTTGGTTTCGAGCCAGACATCACCACGCTGGGAAAAATTGTCGGCGGCGGCTTACCGGTCGGCGCTTACGGCGGGCGGGCCGACATCATGCGCCATATATTACCGGCAGGAAAAGTGTTTCAGGCGGGGACGCTCAGTGGCAATCCCCTCGCAACCGCCGCCGGCATCGCGACGCTCGAAGTGCTGCGAGATGAACGCCCTTACGAGCGTCTGGAAAAACTCAGCGCACGGCTGGAAGCAGGATTGACCGAGGCTGCGGCAACGCACGGCATTGCATACCAGTTTACGCGCGTAGGTAGCATGATGACTTTGTTCTTTTCGAGCGAACCCATTACGGACTGGCCTACCGCAAGTCATGCCGATGTATCTCGCTACGGGCGTTGGTTCTGGCAGTTACTCGATCGCGGCGTATATCTGCCGTGCAGCCAGTATGAGGCACTGTTCGTTTCGGCCGCCCATACTGAGACCGATATTGACGCGACCACTTCCGCAGCGCGCGAAGCGTTTGCAGCTATTGTACCCTAATCGGCTCCATTGCTGGCAGCGTTGGAATCTCCATTCAACATTTCGACCTATGCGGTTGAACCACGCCCTTCCCAAAGCGTCAGGGCGTGCCACCCGGAATTTCCGGACACCCTCATTAAGTTTGGTGGCTTCGCCCTCGCGGCAGAACTCCCGGCTGCGAAGTTAGCCAATAATTTTCTGGTTATGTTCCGGGGCCTCGGCACGACTCTTATTCTGGAAGACAGCAAGTTGTCCGATTAAACGGAGTCGCAATGTCAGATGAACCTTTACCCGACTGGAATATGATCGTCCAGAAGCATGCGGAACGAGTGTTTCGCATCGCTTACCGAATTTTAGGATCGGTCCACGATGCGGAAGACGTATCGCAAATAGTTTTTACCGAAGCGCTGCGCATCCGCGCGAATGGCCCGGTTCAAAGTTGGACCGGTCTCTTTGCCAGACTTTCCACGATGCGTGCGATCGATCAGCTAAGACGACGCAGAACCACGATACCCATTGCCGATGAAGACCGTTCGCCAGATTCTGGCCCCCATGAACATGCGGTGGGCACAGAGTTGGCCGCTTGGCTT
The DNA here is from genome assembly GCA_964618225.1 of uncultured Planctomycetaceae bacterium. Classification (GTDB taxonomy): domain Bacteria; phylum Planctomycetota; class Planctomycetia; order Pirellulales; family Lacipirellulaceae; genus JABDGM01. Next base: position 26,350 of record CAZTWS010000016.1, on the reverse strand, counting down.
CGCGAGGCTGCGAGCAAATTGCCTGAACAGCAAGCTGCGATCTTTTCCTTAACTCATTTCGAACAACTCGACCGCAATGAAGTGGCTGCTGTCTTAAACATTTCGCCAGAATCCGTGTCGACTGCGTTGTACAAAGCACGGCAACGTCTTAGTGAGCAACTCAGTGCATTCCAAGGAGTTCAAAACCGATGACAAGCGATAATCGACGATTCGTTCCCTCGCCCGAATTAGATCCTCAACTTGAATCCGCGGTATGGTCCGTGCTGTCTGTGCCAATCGACATGGCCGCCGTGGAGCGGGTAAAGACTAACGCTCAGAAACTACCTGCAAAACTTTCTAAGCAGCACCTGCAAGCGATATCTAAAACAGTCCGTCATCGCCGCATGTTTTCATTGATTTCACTCGCGGCCGGTATACTACTGGTTGTTGGCGCTGCACTGTTGCCGACTTCTCCCTCGACGGCATTTGCGCAAGCCATTGAGCAGTTAAAATCGGCCGGCGCATTTCGTTACACGACTTGGATCTACACGAATCAACAAGAAAAGCCGATCGAAGCTCAGGTTCTTGTGGACGAGAATGGTCGTGAACGGCGGGAGTCATCGGGTACCGTTTCGGTCCTGGATTCTGATGGCCAATTGCGATTAACGCTCGTCGAAGCTACAAAAACAGCGATCGTGCCTGAGGCGGCAGATGTGCGTCAAGGGCCCGAAGCTTGGCGACGTACTTGGCTCGAGCAATTAAAATCGCACGGTAACAAGCCGGATAAACAGCTCGGTACTAAGACTCTAGACGGCCGAAAAGTCGAAGGCTTCGTAGCTAAGCAGGGCCGTCACGATTTCACGATCTGGGTCGACGCGGAGACCAAGGAACTGGTTCAAATTGAATTTGGAGGGATGATTGAAGGTTCGCCAATTAAGAAAGTCGTCATGAACGATTTTCAATTCAATCAAAAGTTCGATGAGGCGCTATTTAGCTTTAAGGTGCCGAGTGGTTACAAGGTTATGGAATTTCCTCGTGCTCCAGTCCTGTTATTGGGCGAGGAAGCAATCGTAGCCGCGCTGCGAGGATTCACCAAGATTTCCGATGGCAAGTTCCCTAAGAGCCTTGCCGACTGGGGCGAGTGGGCCGTGGCGATGTCGCAAAGCGGCGCTTCGCGGGAGGAGTCTGCCGCGATGATGTCGAGCTTAGGTGCCATCACGCCGTTTTTGTTCTCGATGTCGAAGGGTGATTATCAATACCTAGGGGCAGGCAAGACCACGTCCGACGCTCGCTCGATCGTCTTTTGGCGCCGCACAAAGGATGGAGTGATCCGAGCGATTTACAATGACTTCAGTGTTGTGGAAATCAATGAAGCCGACTTACCCAAAAGCTAAGTCGCTTCGCTGGAGTTGAACGTGAAATCTGCGTCGGAGACGCCTCCTACAGCAGCGTCTATGTGCAAAGCAGGTTCGATGGCAATTTCACGTGGCAAGTTTTTCTTCGGCAGCGCTCGCGCGAAAGTAGTGTGGCGAGAGTTTCCATACATCGTCTCGATGACCTGTTTGGAACGCTCGCCATGCTACTCGCCCGACGGCCGATGCCATTGGCTGCCAAATTGCCTCGGGAAGCTTTACGACATCGGCAGGCAACTGCGACGCCAACGTTTTTAACGGAGGGCCAATCACCGCATCGCCCGGTTGCAATTTTTCGAGCCATCCCTCCTGACTGAGAATCGAGGTCTCCGTGTCGATGGTGTATCGTGAGTCGGAATCGAGTTTGAATCGAGATACGAAGAGCTCTTGCCGTTGGGCATCGAGAATGGCCCACAGCAAACCAGGCGGCTCAGGTGCGGAGTGCTGAACTTGCCCCGCCAACACGGCAAGCGTGTTCACTCCGATGACTTGTGCCCCCACGGCATAAGCAAAGGTTTTCGCCGTAGTCACCCCGATACGTAAGCCGGTAAAGGAACCAGGTCCGACCGTCACCGCCAGCAACTCGACCGATTTTGCAGGCCAGTGAACCTGGGCTAACAATTCCCGCAGGGCGGGTATGAGAGATTGTGCGGTTCGCTGGTTGCCTTGGAGGGCAATCTCGTGCAGCAGGTTTGGCCCCGATTCAAAGCCTTCGAGTGCGGCGATGGAGCCATGCCGGCCAGACGTTTCTAGAGCAAGAATTCGCATTTGATGTCGCGGGTACCTGAGTTCGACGTGGGGTTATAAGGTTTTAGCGTGGCTGGCGATTGTGGTTCCTGATGGCAGATCAAACTTGGCGTACTGGCTAGTTCACGGATGTTTGCACTGCGGCTTGACCCTTGCAACCGCCAATTATTAGACTACTTGATTACCACGTATCTGCTAGCGGTAGCCGATCTTACGCCATTCACCCCCGCCCCAGCGAGCCACGATTGAAACGGGCAATTATTAGCGACATCCACGGCAACCTGGAAGCACTCCAGGCCGTGTTGAGTGATATTCGTTCGCAGGGCGTCGAGGAAATCTTCTGCCTGGGCGATATTATTGGCTACGGTCCAAATCCGTGCGAATGCCTCGACCTGGTGATCGAGAACGCTCGAGTGGGCCTGCTGGGCAACCACGACCAAGGCGCTCTGTTCGATCCCGAGGGGTTCAACACGGGTGCCGAGCGGGCGATTTTCTGGACTCGCGACCAGCTAGAAAAACCGGGGGCCAACCGCGAAGCGGTCGATCGCCGCTGGGACTTCCTGGGCGCGTTGCCTCGTATGCACCGCGACGGAAAACTGATGTTCGTTCACGGTTCGCCCCGCAACCCCGTGAACGAGTACGTGTTCCCGGAGGACATCTACAACCAGAAAAAAATCGAAAAGCTTTTCAGCCTCGTGGAGTTTGGTTGCTTCCAGGGTCATACCCATGTTCCGGGGGTATTCACCGAAAGTCGCAACTTCATGACGCCGGATGAAACAGGTTACGTGTATCGATTCGAAGACCAGAAGTTCATGTGCAACGTGGGCTCGGTCGGTCAGCCTCGCGACGGCGATCCCAGGTCGTGCTATGTGATCCAAGAGCCGCAGCAATTGACATTCCGTCGTGTTGAGTACGATCCGAATATCACGGCGAACAAGATCTATAACATTCCCGATCTCGACGATTTTCTAGGCGATCGGATCAAGCAGGGACGATAGGAATTGGCGATTGGCTGTCGGCTCTCAGCCATCGGTCAAAACATACATCAGCGTCAGCGGCTTTCTTTTAATTAGGTGGCTGCTGAAGGCTTGAACAAAGGACTCGACGTTGGATCAGCGGAAGCTCATTACGTTTTTATTGCTGTCGATGGCTTTGTGGTTATTGACGCTCAAGCTGTTTCCTTTGCCGGAACAGCCGAAGCAGGATCCGGCCGTCGCTGGCGCGAAGGCTGACGGCAAGGACAACCAGGCTGAGGACGGCCCCGCGGAAGACGGCAAAAACGGCCCTCCCGCGGACACGGCGGCCAGCCCGCCCGCAGATCAGGCAGCCGCGTCGGACCAGCCGGGACCGTTGCAAATTGCCGCCGGTGGAAACACCACTCAATACGTGTCGATCGGATCGCTTGATCTCGATAAAGGTTACCGGATGTTGGTAACGCTAACGAACAGCGGCGCGGCCGTTCTTCGTGCTGAACTTTCGAGCCCGCGATACCGCAGCCAACAGAGTTGGAGCGGCTACCTGGGTGAACTCCAGTTACAAAATGTGCCCGATGGCGTGCGGGTTCAAGTGGTTGGTGACGGCACCCCCGCATCGCGTGCAACCCCCGAGCCTCTTCTGCCTGGCGACGTAATCGTTGGCCTTAAAGATTCCAAGGCGGAAACCAAGCTCACCAGTGCCGCGTTCAAGGCGGCTCTTGCCACCACGGAACCGGGCCAGGAATTCACGCTTCAGGTGAAACGTGGCGACGGTGCTCCCCAAGCACGAACGGTGAAGCTTACTCGCCGGCCGTTCGCCGTGTTGCGGCCAGAAATCGAAAATTTCCAGATGCGCGATGTGGAACCGCCCGAGGGGTTCGTCGATCAACCGTCGTTGGTGATGTCGCTACCGACGCTCAATGGCACCGAACTTGATGAGGAAAACGGCAAGAAGCTCGATAGCTTGATGCGCAAAGGCAACTGGGAGCTAACGGCACACGATCAGCAATCAGCGACGTTTACGATGTCGCCCGTGCCGGGGCTAGCGGTCATTAAACGGTACACGATTGTTGCGGTGCCCGCGGATCAACGCGACGATGTGAGCTACCCGGGCTATAACTTGCAGCTCGATATTGAATTCAAGAATACGGGCAATGAGGCACGGTCGCTGTCGTATGTGCTCGACGGGCCAACTGGTATGCCGCTCGAAGGATGGTGGTTTGCGCATAAGATTAGCCGCAGCCGATGGTTCGCCGCTGCCGGCCTTCGCGATATTGTGGTGCGATTCAACAATAACACGATCAGGCAACTCGATTGTCCGGGCATTGTGGCGGGCGATTATGGCCCGATCGATGTGGTGGAAGCCTTGGCCTACGTGGGTGTTGATGGTCAGTATTTCTCGGCCGTGCTGATCCCCGTTCGGAAGTCGCTCAATGAGAACTGGTTCGAGCGCATGGAGCCCATGATCGTTGGCCCCAGTGAGGAACGTCACCCGACTTTTGCCAATGCGACTTGCCGGTTAACGCGATCGCCCGTGGAGTTAGCCGCCGGGGCGAGCCACACCGACTCGTACCAATTGTTTGCCGGCCCGAAACGACCGCATTTGCTGGCGCGTTACATGGCGGCGAATGATCCGACTTATTCGCTCGAAGACCTTGTGTACTATGGCTTGGCCTTGTTCGCAGCGGTAGCTCGCACGATGCTGGCTATTTTGCATTTCTTCTACAGCATTATTGGCAACTACGGCATCGCAATCATCATGCTTACGGTGCTCGTGCGCGGGGCCATGTTCCCGCTCAGCTACCGGCAAACTCAGAGCATGGCTCGCATGCAGGCTCTGAAGCCTGAAATGGATCGCATTAACGAGCTGTACAAGACCGACATGCAGAAGCGGTCGCAAGCGACGCAGGAACTTTACCGCAAACATCAAATCAATCCGTTGGCTGGCTGCTTGCCCGTATTGCTGCAGTTGCCGATTTTCATGGGGCTCTACCGAGCTCTCATGGTGGACGTGGAACTGCGGCAATCGCCTCTATTTAGCGAATCGATTCGTTGGTGCTCCGACCTGGCAGCCCCCGATAAGCTGTGGAATTGGTCGAATGTGATGCCTGGGTTTATCCAAGGTTTCCTCGGGCCTTACTTGAATATTCTGCCGCTTGTAACGGTGGGGTTGTTCCTTGTGACTCAGAAAATGTCGATGCCCGCGCCAACGAACGAGCAGGCCGCGATGCAGCAGAAAATGATGAAGTACATGACCGTCTTCATCGGTTTCATGTTTTATAAAGTGGCAAGCGGTTTGTGCTTGTACTTCATTGCGTCGAGCTTGTGGGGCATCGCGGAAAGAAAGTTGCTTCCCAAGGCCCAAACCGCTGATGCTGCCGAAGGCGGTACTCCCGGCGCTGGGCTTAGTGGCAAACAGAGTGGCGGCCCCAGGTCGGGACCAAACGGTAAACCTCGCTCGAATAAGCCACGCAAGGCTCGTCCTAAGAAATGAGTTGATGAAGCGGGTTCGGTAACCAACTTCAGGAACATCCGACAGCGTGCAGTGACGATCTTTTTGAGTCGGCCACTCGACCGTCATGTCTTATGATTTAGACGATACGATTTGTGCAGTGGCGAGTGCCGCGGGCGGCGCGGCGCGTGGAATTGTCCGCGTTAGCGGGCCAAACGCGGTTGCCATTCTGGCGCGTATTTTTCGTGCGAACGATTCCACGAAGCTGGATTCGATCGCGCGCGCTACCGCTATCGACGGCGTCGTGGAAGTTGCATTGACGGACGATCGAGTTGATAGCCTGCCGTGCCGGCTTTATCTGTGGCCCACGGCTCGCAGTTATACGCAACAGCCTTCTGGCGAGTTGCATACGATTGGTTCCCCGCCGCTGCTGGAAGCGATTGTTGCCGCATTGTGTCGGACCGGTGCTCGAATCGCGGAGCCCGGTGAGTTCACATTGCGGGCGTTTCTTGCCGGGCGAATTGATCTCACCCAGGCCGAGGCCGTGCTCGGAGTAATCGAGTCGCACGGCGAGCAGGATCTTGCTTCGGCACTCGCTCAACTGGCGGGTGGCTTGGCACAGCCGGTACATCAACTGCGTGATGATTTGCTGCAACTGCTGGCTGAACTCGAAGCGGGCCTCGACTTCGTGGAAGAAGACATCGAGTTTCTCTCCAAGCAAGAGATCCTCGCTCGGCTCTCGAAGGCAAGCGAGGAACTTGCTGCTATCGACGAAAAAATGAAGTCGCGAGGCTCAAGCGGCCTGGTTGCTCAAGTGGTTCTGATCGGGCTGCCGAATGCCGGGAAAAGCAGCTTATTCAATGCCATTGCGACACGGCACGGCCAAAATCGCAGCTCGCGTTTTGAAACTGCCATTGTTTCTCCACAGCGCGGGACCACTCGCGATTATCTCACAACGCTGATTGGCTTTCGGGGGAATTCGTTTGAACTAATAGACACGGCAGGCATAGAGCAAGACGCCTTGGAAGAGGATGCAGAAGAGTCGCCCAGAGTAAGCTTGATCGACCAGCAAGCCCAAGCTGGCGCTGTGGGACGCGCGAAACAGGCGACGCTGCTTGTGCTGTGCCTCGATGCAAACCAGGCTTCGCGGGAGATGGAGCCTGGCTTTTTCCAATCGACGCCCGATATCGTGGCATTCACCAAGATAGATGCGACGGAGGGCGAAGTGGCATCGTCTTTAGCGGCGGTTCACTCGATCGCCTATACGAGCAGCCAATCGGGCGAGGGCATCGATCGGCTGTGTGAACTTATCGTGCAACACCTTGAGAACACGCAAGCAAGTAGCCGAGGCCAAGCCATTGCAACGACAGCCGATCGATGCCGAGAAAGTGTTCGTACTGCACAAGTTGCCATCCGGCAGGCCTCGGAGTTGATTCGCCAATCGGCAGGTGACGAACTGGCGGCAGCAGAGATACGCATCGCTCTTGCGGAATTGGGAAAAGTTGTTGGGGCCGTTTATACAGACGACCTGCTCGACCGGGTGTTCAGTACCTTTTGTATTGGAAAATAAGCTATTTTTAAGCATGCGTGTTCTCTCACATCTCCCACGCACCTAGAATGCACTACCTTTGAACCTACTAGGAACGCCTCAATAATAAATTCCGATTTTCAGAATAACCACAGAGGCACGGAGGGCACGAAGATTTTGCAGGATGCGGGATAGTGGATGCAGGGGGCAGGGTATCTACTGAATGCCTTGGCCCTGCTCCCCGCATCCACCATCCTGAATCCTAATCTTCCCCGTGCCCTCGGTACCTCTGTGGTGAATCCCATCTGCCGAAGCTATTTCTGAGTCATCCTTTAGAGAGCGCGGACCTTGAGATATCGCTGCGTAATATTTTTGATCGGTTGCTTCGCTCTGGCGACGGCGCGCAATGCGTTTGCCGAAGCGAATACGATGCTTGCTGCCGCTCTGAATTCAATTACGGCTCAGGAGTGTGCCGACCATGTCCATACGCTGGCAGACGACGTATTCGAAGGACGTGAGGCAGGCAGCCGTGGCGGCCATGCTGCCGCAACCTATATTTTGCGAGAAATCGAGCCGCTCGGTTTTCACCCGGCCGGTGATGACGGGAAGTTTACACAGTCTTTCGGCGAAGGTTATCGCAACATTCTTGCCGTGCTTCCCGGCAACGATCCGGCATTGCGTGACGAATATATCGTGGTGGGTGCCCACTACGACCACGTTGGTTACGGAAATCGGAAAAACAGCTTAGGCACGATCGGCCGAGTGCATAATGGGGCAGACGACAATGCCAGTGGCACCTCGGCGCTTATCGAAACCATGGAGGCGCTTGCGAAATCGGGGCTTACGACTCGCCGTAGCGTTTTATTCGCCTTTTGGGATGGCGAAGAGCGCGGGCTTGTTGGATCGCGTTACTGGAATGCGCATCCGACAGTACCACACGATCGTGTGAAACTAGCGATAACCCTGGATATGGTTGGCCGGTTGCGCGACGGCCAACTTTACCTCCTGGGCACCCGCTCTGGCTACGGAATGCGACGACTATTCAGCGGCTCTTTGAGCGATGACCGTTCCGCGTCCCCGCTCTGGCTAGACTTCTCCTGGGAGTTGAGTGAGAACAGCGATCATTGGTCGTTTTTGGAGCAAAAAATTCCGGTCGCTTTGCTGCATACGGGTCTTCACGCCGATTACCATCGTCCGAGTGACGATTCCCACAAAGTGAACGGTGCTGGCATGCGTGACGTTTGCCAGTATTTGTTGACGGCCCTTCTACGTGCCGGCGATGCGGATCAATTGCCCGCGTTTCGGTCGAAGGTGACCCGCGAAACCAAGAAAGCTCAAAGCACTTTTGAGGAGCCTCTCGCTGAAGTGGCGATCGAGAACTGGCCGCCCCACCTTCCACGGCCACGGCTTGGCATAGGTTGGCGCGAGGATGAAGCGGAGCCGGGGAGCATTTTTTTAACCCGAGTCGTGCAGGGCACGTCTGCTGCAAAGGCAGGGCTCAAAGTGCTCGACCGAATTTATGAAATTAACGGCAAGCCTTTCTCGAACTCCCAAGTGTTCCAAGATGTCGTAACCACAGCGCTGGACGCCGGTGAAAAAGAACTACTTTTTCTTGTGGAACGCCAGGGAGATATGCGGATCGTGAGGGTGGAGCTACCAGTAGAAACTGAGCAACCGATGAGTAACGAGTCGTCTCGCTTGCCAACCAAGTAATTGGTGTGTCCTTGGCTATGCGCTGAAGTCACAGAGCAGGCAAATAGCGACGGCAGGCCTCCGCCAACGCGTCGTTTGCGGGCCGAGTTACCGGCTGCAGGTCGGTGATATATTAGATTTCAAACCACGACCTGCTACTTGAACCGATCGCATGGCGAGCCTCTTTTGCTGGCACTTGCGATACTCGACTTGTGCAGGCCAGTGACCTATACTGCAAACACACATGGGGATGTGGCGGAATTGGCAGACGCGCTAGACTTAGGATCTAGTTCCTTTACCGGAGTGCAGGTTCGATTCCTGTCATCCCCACTTATTGCTACATAACGACTTACGGCGACTGCTGTAAGTCGTTTTTTGTTGCACTGAGATCGACTCGTAGAATAATGTAATCTCAGTAGCTCCAAGTTCTACGTCATGGTTTCCAGGCGATGTAAGGCCTTGAACCATCGTCGTGCGATAGGCGTTGTACTTCGTGAGCGATCTAGTCCAACATGCGTTTGAAGCGGAGGCGTTCCAAGTAGAGCGTGCGATTGTTTCGGTCGCCTTCGGCCAGCAACCTGTAGTGGATCCAGCCCCAACAGGTTGCGGAGCACCACCGCCGCCGTGCATTTCCAGCCGTGGTCCCGTACCAGCTTTGCTTGCATCAACCATTCCGGTGCCCAGTTATGGACTTCACCACTCTGAATGCTACAGCATGTCTGGGAACGCATGGCTCCCTCCTTGGAAATGAATTCGTTGGCACAAGTCATTTACAAGAGGGGCTTTGCGTTCACCTATCGCAATTTCAAAAACGTGGAGCTACTGCGGCTACTGATTATTTATTCCACGCCACATCAGATGGATGAAATGCTACAGGGCACCGGTCGATGAATTGTGCCGCAGCCGATAAATCAGCCGCTGTAGTAGACCGAAAAAGGTCATTAACCAAGCTGCGAAGGCTATGAACACAAAATACTTCGGAATTACATCGAGGAATGGCTGGTCGATAACGCTTGCAAGGCGATGTGTACAAACCGTGTACATACCTAGCGGAAACACTGCGCTCCAATAAACTGCTTCGTAGTGAATCGGCACGCGACATAGGATGTGGCGCCAAATTCCGAGTAGTACCAGAAGTGGAATCCACCATGTGGCCGTGGCCCAAAAGAGAAGCGTTATTCCGAGAATGAAGGGACGAATTTCAAGGAGCAGACGCGAATCGGGGGCGTTCTGGGCAAGAATCGTACCCGCCAGTGTCGATATCGCCATCGCGCCCATGTTGATCCAATACGGTGGGGCCAGTTGCTTCGGATCGAGTGGAAAGAAGGTATAGCGATAAAAGATCAGCGAAACGATCCAAATGTAGAGCATCCCGCCGCCAAGCCACATGTTCAGTGAAAAGAACAATATAGCCTCGCGTCCTTCCGTGAATTGAAACGCAAGCAATCCGCCCAAAACGGAAACAGACTGGGCCGCCACGACCGACACTAACCAACCGCCATTAATTCCTTTAGCGAGGCTCGGCTTCTGAGACTTAACGGTAAGGATCGTCAGGATCGCATACGTAAGAATTGCCCAGAGTACGATGCCAAAGATCCACAATCCCATCGCCAATTGCGGTTGCGGCATCACAATAACAAATTGATTGCCGAGCACGCAGGTGGCGGCCACAGTTGTGAAGAAACCAACGCAACGGCCATGATCAAACAGATCGGCAATGAACTGGTCGCGATAGCGTGTCATTCGTACGATCGTGAGGCCCCACAACAAACTGTAGAACATCAGATTTAGCCCAAGCAGCCATTGTGCCACTGTAGGCCAGCCACGAAGTTGTGCCGCAACCGATACAATCCCTGTGGCCATGACCATGGCAAAATATGCGGGATGCAAATCGGCAGCAACTGAAGCAGAGGCATGCGAACTTGGTTGCTTACTCGTCATGGTTGGCGTCAGCCCAGTCGAAAGACGTATCGCAGCAATCCTGCGACTAATAAGAAGCAGACGAGACTTGCCACAGCGGCGGGCCAGACGATGGTAGCGTCCCCTCCCAACCAAGCATTCATCGTTGCCGTAAGCAGCCAAAGCTGCATTAATACCAATGTCAGCACGATGCACAAAATACCATTGACGATGATCGTCCGTTCGTGGCGAGAGAGTGGCCGTTTTATACTCATGTTTCCCCTAGCATTATTCCTGTAGCGTAGATCGAGGAACCATCGATTTTCAGCGTGATTTGGGGTAGTGGTCTCCGTGGTGGTCCCGCCAGAGGGCGGCCTGAGCGAGCATCAAAATATCCGCGATGACATGGGCAATGCAGCCGACCTTTTTCAAGGTCAGGCAAGACAGGGCATTGTAGATGGGTACATTGGTTACTAAAGGCAAGTAAGTTATCTGCATCAAGTCGTATTAGAATCGCGGAATCTAGAGGCGTAGGATAATGAAAAACTTTCACCGATCCGACGGGAAGTTCATCCAATTTTGCTATCGAGGCGATCGGCAGTTTTCCCCGCGCTCGTCGCCATAGATTCTGCAGCGCAATCCAAAACTGTCCCACGACAAACGCTAAGCTGGTGAGCCCTAGAAACTTAGTAAACTCGCGGCGCGCAACGTAAGAGTCTTGCGGAGTGTCAATTGGGAAGTCTTGACGCCACTTCGGCTGATCAAGCATCGCACCTCGATCTGGTGGAACAGTATGCAATTCGGGATCCAATTCGGGCTCCATCGCTTACGCTCCTTCGAGTCTGAACAGGCCGTCTAACATCGGGTCGTCGCCAATTATTTTATTTTCCGATACGCTAGCGTCGGCGCCGGACGACTCACTCAATTCAGCTGCAACGTCTAGGTACTCGACGGGCAAATCACGCGGTGTCATCATGTAGACCTTGGTGTGAATCTCCTGCATCCCAAATCGAAAGCGATTTTGCGGTAACGAGCGCGGCCGCAACTCTTCCATCTCATCCCAAGTTCCAAAGTGCAGGGCGCGGCTGGGGCAAACTGTGGCGCACATTGGGTTCTTGTTCACCGAGGTACGGTCGTAACACATATCGCACTTCATCATTAGCTCGAAGTTGCTGTTCATCTTGGGTACACCAAACGGACACGCCAACACGCAATTGTTGCAAGCAATGCAGCGTGGTTTGCGGGCGGTTTGCACAACACCATCGGCAGTACGCTTGATCGCATCGGCCGGGCAGACTTCGGCACAAGTGGGCGAATCGCAATGCATGCAGACGACCGGCAAGGTTTGCGGTGAGACGGCACGGTCGACATACTCCAAGTGAATCATCGAGTGGCCTTTGTGCGTATCGCATTCGCTGCAAGCTTCGACACAAGAACGGCAGCCAATGCAGCGATTCGGATCGATGAAGAAATATTTTTCGATCGGCATTCTTCGATCCTTCCTATTGTTGTGGCTCACGTAGGTCCACATACTCTGGCGGTCCCGCCGCTTTGCGAATGCGCACCGCACAGACTTTGTACTCAGGGATTTTCGAAATCGGATCCTGCGTCGCGATCGTCAGGCGATTGATGCTCTTCGGGCCCGCCCAGTGATAGGGAACGAATATCGTATCGGGGCGAATTGTCCGCACCACCTGTGCACGGAGCGTGCAACTGCCGCGGCGGCTCTCGACAGTAATCCAATCGCCGTCTGCTAGCCCAATCGTTGCCGCCAATTGGGGATGGATTTCGACCAACGGTTCCGGGGATTGCTCCACGAGGGGCCCGATCCGCCGCGTTTGTGTGCCAGAAAGAAAATGGCTCACGACACGGCCAGTGGTGAGTATTACCGGATAGTCTGCATCAACGTCTTCTGTTGGTGGCCGGTATTCCGCCACATTGAACCGTGCTTTGCCATCTGGAAAATAAAACGGTCCGGCTCCGCGAGCTACTGGGTTCCAAGACCCCAGCTCAAACAACCGTGGCGTACCGGGATGATCGTCGGCCGGACAAGGCCAGAAGACACCGAATTGCTGTTCGATTTTTTCGTAGGTAATACCGGAATAGTCGGCAATGCCGCCGCGACTCGCTTGGCGCAGCTCGTCGAAGATTTCGCGAGGTTCGCGGAAGGTGAACCCCTTGGATCGCCCCAACGCAGCAGCAATGTCCTGGATAATTCGCCAGTCTTGCCGCGCGTCACCCGGGGGATCGATTGCCCGATTGATCTTGATCACGCGGCCTTCGATTTGGGTTACAGTCCCCTCGTCTTCCTCGTGCAACGAACCGGGCAGTACGATATCTGCATGTCTGGCCGTCTCATTGAGGAAAAAGTCGATCGCTACATAGAAGTCCAGCTTATCCAACATTCTCGCAACGAAATCGCTGTCGGGCAGCGAGACGACTGGATTGAAGCAGATCGAAAGTAATGCGCGAATTTCTCCACGATCGATGCGGCGAAATATCTCATAAGCATCGACACCTGGTTCGGGCAATTCAGCCGGATCGATTCCCCAAACGGCGGCTACGTGTGCGCGATGTTCAGGGTTTGCAAGGTCACGCCCGCCCGGAAGCTGATCGCACTTTTGACCATGTTCGCGACCACCTTGCCCATTCGCTTGGCCGGTGATGGTAGCGTACCCACAATTGGCACGGCCGATGCGACCGGAAGCCAACACGATGTTGATGGCTCCGAGAGTATTTTGCACCCCGTGACTGTGATGTTCGATGCCGCGGGCGTGGAGCAAGAAACTGCTTTTGGCAGTACCCCATAGCTCAGCAGCCTGGCGGATGGATTTTTCAGCGATACCAGCCACTTCGGCGGTGCGTCGCGGTGTCCAGGAACTAACCTGTTCGGCTACGGCTTCGAAGCCCACTGTATGGTTACGAATAAATTCGTGATCCAGCCAGTCGTTTTCAATCATCAGGTGCAAAATGCCACTGAACAACGCTACGTCACGCCCTGGCTTTACTGGAAGGAACAAGTCGCATGTACGGGCGATGGGAGTGATCCGCGGGTCAACGACAATAACCTTGGCGCCGAATTCGCGGGCTTGCCAGATGTAACTTGTGGTAATCGGGGCGCATTCGGCCACGTTAGCCCCGCTAATCCAGATCACGTCGGCGTTGGGAATGTCCGACCAGGGATTCGCTGCTCGATCGACGCCGAAGGATTTCTTGTTCGCAGCCCCCGCGCTCACCATACACAAGCGGCCGTTGTAATCGATATTTGCCGTCTTTAAACACATACGGGCAAACTTGCCCATCAAATAGGTTTTTTCCGTCGTGAGGCTCGCGCCGCTCAGAATCGCTATTGCCGAATTGCCGTGAGTCGACTGAACGTGATTGAATTTCTCTGCGACTAGTTGGATGGCATGTTCGTAGGCCATCGGGCTGAAGCCGCCGGCGGCCGAGACATCGCGCCTGTAAGCGTGAAGCAAACGGTCCGGATGCGAACCTTGCAAGTAGCGCTTAACACCCTTCGGGCATAACATGCCGTGATTTAGCGGAAATTCCTCCCACGGCTCAAAGCCAATAACTTCGTTACCTTTGACCTTGAGCTGAATGCCGCACTGTTGACCACAGAAGCAACAATGAGTCTTCACGAGTCGATCGGCTTCCACGCCGCGGTCGAGCCGTTGCCCACTGGAAAAGGCCAAGTGAGGACCGAACTTATGGATGATTGCTTCGCTCTGAAGGGGCTCAATTGCCATAGCTCATCACATACCTGGCTGATTTGTATTGGAACCAGCTTCCGTACCCGAGAGGCTTTGCCGCCAAAGCCTGCCTTGGGCCAGCGCCGGCAAAATTCGACGACAGCGTGGGCAAATGCGTTGGTAATGATCGACCGGTCCTTCAGACAGTTCGTAACGAAAGCCCAATTGCTGCTCGATGGCTATCAAATCATCAACATGCATCTGAGATGCATAGGGTTCGCCGCAACGTACACAGCTAGCTTGCTCGCTCCGTGCACCAACATCCTTATAGAAGGAGACACCCAACTGGGCCGGCCGCTGAAAAATATGAAAGAACTTGCCAAATGGTAGCCATACCAGTGTCACGATAACCACCGCCGCGTGCAAGATGGCGAGAAAATCGTATGCATATCCGTGCATCCATTCGTAGCTCACCATCAACATCAATCCAGTCACGCTGATCGCAAACAACAATACTAACGGCATGATGTCTTCGCCGAATTGTTGCAGCGCCGCGGCATCGCGATCGCGCATCCGGCGATGCATAGCAAGCATCACGCCCGCGATCACGAGCAAAGAGGACCAAACAAGCCCATGGAATAGGAGCAGGCCAATCAGTGATTCAACGTGGAAACTGAACGTATCAAAGCCGAATACGACAACTCGATAGCGGCTCAAATCAACACCATCGACTGCGAAGTGGATCCAGCCGAAAACGAGTGGAAATGTGATAGCAGCCGCAAGCAAACACCCCCACAGAATCAGCCAATGAGCGGCCCCCCGACCGATGCTACGCTGCCAGATGAAACGATTCAACACAAATGCGTTTCCCAATCGGCCTAACCAAACTGCCAAGTTGCGCAGAATGTGCCGCGGATCGAAGAATAACTTCCAGCCGCGTTTCCAATACAGCCACGTAGGAGGTCGATGCAACCAGATCGTGTACCGATAGGCGATGCCAAAGGCCGCGAAAAGCGTAGCGAAAGTGTACCCCACTAGCGCCGCGTCAAAATGCGATAGACGGCGTGAACCGACAAGAATTGATGCGGCAAGGAGCGTTGTTACAACTCCGCCGGAAATTGTCGCTCTAATGGCTTCGCGTTGCATCATTTCGGCTCGCGAACGAAGAGTGTATTCACAGCGTAAACTCGTGCGGTCGGTATGGCAAGGTCGGCTCGCATCTTGGTCCAAATTAACTGTCCGAGGACTTCAGCAACGTTAACAGCATCGTAACTGACGTCTTCGCCCGGATACTGTGCGACAATTGCGGTGCCATATGAACCCAGGTGCCAGGCGTGACGGCCATCGCATCGGATCCCAGCGTGATGTCCGCTTCGCCTGCAAGAAAGTGCATGATCGCGGGTTTGGCAGCGGTGTGCTCCGAGAGTTCCTGGCCAGCGCAAAAGTTGAACAGCACAACCTTCACGCGATCGTCTTGATAGAGTGTGCGGCTAAGCGTTCCTTCTGCGGGGAGGTCTGGCAACCGATTCAAGTCTGTATGCAGCGTGTAAGTCGTGGCCATGCATGGCATCCTATTGTTTCACAGCAACTAGAACAATCGCCGCCAAATGTTTCGAATATTTGCGAAAAACGCGGCGCATCGCGAGCACGCGGTGCCGGGCTGACGCGTGTGTGGCAACATTCCAGGCAAATCTTACCGCCCGCAATAACCCCTCGTCACGCACCACACGGGCAGGCTCGAGCAAATGCATGGGAGCAGTGGTCTCCGCGATACTTCGGAAGCCCGCATCACGAAGCAGTTCGCGCCATTCCTTTGCCGTCATGGGACGCACGCCCACATGAATCTCGTCCGATAGTTCATGTTGAATCGAATCTCGAACCGTCGAATCCACATCATCCGGCACTAGGCATAACTCATGAATTCCGTAACGGCCACCCGGCTGAAGTAGCCTGGCCGCTTCGCCCACAATCCGTCTTTTCGTTGCCGGTGGCTGCATAGAGAGCATGGCTTCACCATATACCACAGTGGCTTGAGCGTCTTCGAGATTAGTATGCTCCGCGCTTCCAAGTACGCAACTAGTATCTGTACGCTGTAAATACTCCTCGACAACGGCTGCCGCCTCGCGATCACGTTCGACCGCCGTGTAAGAACGCGGCTGCTTCGCCAATGTAAGGCGCGCCGTGATGCCCAAGCCAGGGGCAAACTCTACCACGTCGTCGGCCGGACCAACTGATAGTTCCTTTAGCAGGCGATGCGTCAGTTCCACCCCCCCCGGCCGCAGCACTCGCTTCCCCATCCGTGCAAGCAGCCAATGGCCCGGCATCTTATCCTCATTCGTACCTGAACATGGCAAACTTTGTGTAGCCATTACTTCACCTCACAAAGTGGCATATTGCCACGAAATTTTGGGGCTCTGTATGCAAGTAACGTCGTGGTAACCGTAGGTTTCCCCCACATAGTCGACCGACACTAACGTGCCAGCTTTCGCGACAATCAAATAGTAACGCTTAGTAAGTACTCAGCCATCTTAGGCGGCATCGATTACCCTCCTTGCCCAGATCTGGCCTGGCTTACACCACTCAAATTATACACATTTTCATGTAGATTTCAAGCCGTATATTTTCCCTTCGTTAGGTCGTGTTGACACTCTTCCTAGGAATATGGGAATGGAGGCAAAGCTCTAGCAGGCCGTTGAAAAACAACGCGCCTACGTCGTCGCATGGATGCGACGTCAAAACGAGCGTTTGAAAAACGCTCGTTTTGCGAGCCGCGGCGAGCTTGGCTCGACGCTTGGCGAGGTTGAAAAACGCCACGACGGCGTTTTTCAACAGGCTGATAGAACGCAAGGAAGTGGAAGTTATGTACAGTTTTTTCCTAACGGTTAGTGACCCTCAGCCACCCAATTGAATGCCAGAACATAAACTCGAAAACTGCTCTAACACTACAGAACAACTATCGCCCAGGGTTTAACAGGCCAAACCGTGTTGCCTCGTTTCGCAACTGAGTTCCGAGGGGCCCAGGGGCTTGTTGGATATCTTTCAGCAAAGACGGCTGCTTCTTTAGCTCCCGAATACCTGCTGCCCACGCTTTTGGCGATTCTTGTTTAAGCCTGTCTGTTTCACCGAGGCACATTGCCAAATAGACGGCACGGGCTCGAGTTGATCCTGATTGCAGGATTAGCTGGCCGAGTTGCGGAGAGAAATGGTTACGAACCTGCGCTAATTGCCGCGCCGTCGTGTTGAGAGAATAAACATTCGACGGCTTTTCTTTACGGATTGTATAAACGCGACGACCGTTGGTTGTCTCGATACTTCCGCCCTGCTCTTGGACGACACGTTGAACGCAGTCGATAAGAGTGTTCTCCAGCCCGGTCAAGGTTTCATCTTTAGGCATGGCATCGCGCGTCGTATTTCTATAAACGTCGGGGATGTTCCAGCCTTGTTCGTTCATCCACCTTCGACCTCGCATGACGCCGAGGACCGTTCCCGCGGTGGCGGCGTTATTGTCGCAATCCCATCCCATGTTGAATGCGATTCTTAGCGTTTCGGTAAAATCCTTCTTACCATGCAGCAGGGCGGCGATCGTGCAGGCCGTGTTGAGTTCGTAACCATTCCGATCACGAATTGCCCCACCATGTGTTTGCCAGCGATTCTTGATCTCTAGACGAGTTTGCCGCCAATTATTTGGCGATGTCGCATGGATCTTGCGTACGTCGCGAACCACGCTGGCAACTCGGCTTTTGGGGTCCACTGCTTTCAAGCCGGCGTCGAGTAATTTATCAATGTCTTCCTCAACGAAGGCCAAAGCAATCATCGTGGTGAACAACTGCGTTGTTTGAGCGGGTTCTCCGTCGATGGCCACACGTGTGTAATGCAGACCTACTCGGGAAGCCGTTTCAGGCATCATCGGAGCCATGAGCCCGAAAGACTCGCAGACAAACTGGCCAGAGATATTGAACTCCGACCAAGGATTCAGGTGTTCGTTTCCTGTCCACGGCGGTTCGATTCCCAGGTCCATGAGGTCGCGGGCATACTTGTTGGCACACCAGATGCGTCGGTTGATATGGTCTTTCCATAACTGAACGATCTTAGCCGCAGGAATGCGAGTGTTACCGCTACGAGCTATTTCGCGCAGGTACACCCATTCGATATCGGTATCATCATCTGTTTGAGCACCGTCGGGCAGACCGGGCGTATAGTGTTCCACGTTGCCGGGGTCGTCGATGTATTTGAACTCGTGGGGAATACCGTTCAGATTCCCTATGATTTGGGCCAACATTCCACCACGAATCTTGTCTTCCAGTATGTCGGCATCGATAGTAACCACTTCGGCTGCGCATCGAGCAGGCAAAGCGTGAATCGAAATCACTAGAAATGTAAATACGCCTAGGCAAAGCAAGATATTTCGCATTCGGACTGCCCTAGGGATGAAAAAGGTGAGAACTCATACGAGCACGCAAGGTACTGTAACTCAAAGTTATCCAGAGGCGATCCATCGTTTCATCGCCTCTTGCTCGACATTCGCTTTCTACTTAAGAACTCTAACAAAACCGTCTGAGAGAGGGAGACAGTCCCATTTTGCTGCGAAGACTCCGCAAAATCGGGACAGTCCCCGCCGGTTTTGTTAGAGTTCCTTAATGATCTTACTCGAAACCTCCTCCACCGTAACTTGTCGAGCACCGCGGCTCCTTTCGAGAACCATGTTTTGCGGCTAAAATAGGCCTGCTTCCATTCAGTCAATCATGTAAGATTGAAGACCATGACAATCGATGAGAACAAGGAGGCCACTGGTTTCAAACTACGTTTTGGCATCAGTGCCATGGAGCGGGCAGAAGATGTAGCGAGAACCCTCATCATGCCGCCCTTACTGGAAGCAGACGACTCATTGCCGGCAGATTCTGTGGTGCTCGATGTTTCGTACCACGATGGCGAAGTCGACCGCGACGTCGATTTTTCTCCCTATATTGCATAATGCACGCATGCGTTGACCTATGGATGTTGACACTGACGTATCGCCATGCGAACCGGTTTTAACGACGGCGGCACCGGTCGAGGACACATTGAACGGCTCAACCAAAATTGCCCGAAAGTCCTCCGGCAACTTCCCAAGAACATGCTCGTTGGCACAATGCAAAAATGAATCAACCAACAACAACAAATTTCGTCTCGACCGGCCATCTGCCAGAGCCGAATACGATTCAATCCTTGATTGAACAAGCTCATGCGGAGTTCAACTCGAATACAGAGGGCCAAAACTCGCAGGTCTACCCTGCTCTCGCCCGCATGCCGAGTGAGTTATTTGGTATCTGCATCGCCAGCACCAATGGTAAAGTGTATTCGATCGGCGACGCGGATCATGAATTCACGATCATGAGTGTCTCGAAACCTTTCGTCTTCGCACTCGTAGCCGAACAATTAGGCACCGACGTGGTGCGCGATAAGGTTGGCGTGAACGCAACCGGCCGGGCATTTAACTCTGTCGAAGGCATCGAACGCGGTAACGACGGCCGGACCAACCCAATGGTCAACTCCGGCGCGATTGCCACTACAAGCCTGGTGCCTGGAACCGATCGTGCGGCGAAATGGAGATTCCTGCACGAAGGGCTATCGCGATTCGCCGGCCGTGAATTGCCACTTAATGACGAAGTATACGCTTGTGCTTCGGAAACAAATTTCCGCAACCAAAGTCTCTCTCGAATGCTGCAAAGTTACGGCCGCATCTATTGCGATCCGGCCGAAGCCGTTGACCTCTACACAAAGCAGTGCTCGCTCAATGTGAGTGCGCGCGACCTCGCGGTCATGGGCGCAACGCTCGCGGATGGCGGCGTCAACCCGCTCACTCGCGAACGCGTCGTCGATCCGATGATTTGCCACTATGCTCTCGCCGTAATGGCCACTGCTGGTCTCTACGAAACCTCGGGTGATTGGCTCTACGATATAGGGCTTCCCGGCAAGAGCGGAATCGGTGGCGGCATCGTTGCCGTCTCGCCTGGTAAGGGTGGCATCGGCACATTTGCTCCGAGACTCGATAAGGCCGGCAATAGTGTCAAAGGCCAACTCGCCGCCAAATTCCTCTCTCAGCAACTCGGCATGGATCTCTTCGTCTCGAAACCGGAGGCATGAACGCGATGACCGAAGCAAAATACCAAATACGCGACTCGTGGGTGCCGATGATCGTCATCGCCATGGGTCAAATGCTCATGTCGTTCAACGTTGCCGCGCTGCCCGTTTCTATGGGCGGCATGGTCGAGAGCTTTAGGGTCCCTCCCACCACGGTCGGTACCGCGGTCGTGCTCTACTCGTTAGGCGTTTCCGGCTTCATTATGCTTGGCGGCAAACTCGGCCAGCGCTACGGCTCGAAGATATTTTTTCAAATGGCGGTTGCCCTGTTTCTAGTCGCGATGATCACCATGGTCGTGAGCCCGACGGCCGAGATTAT
Source organism: uncultured Planctomycetaceae bacterium (assembly GCA_964618225.1). Taxonomy (GTDB): domain Bacteria; phylum Planctomycetota; class Planctomycetia; order Pirellulales; family Lacipirellulaceae; genus JABDGM01. The sequence continues at coordinate 5,536 of CAZTWS010000016.1, read as the reverse complement.
GCTGGCGGGGCAAGCAATGGCGGGTCTGGCCGGGGCTGCCTTGGTACCTACACTCGTCGTGCTCATTGCCGACCATTACCGTGGTAAACAGCAGGCAGAAGCAGTTGGCTGGCTTGGGTCGGCGCGGGCTATCGCCGGCGTCCTGGCATTTATCATTGTCGGCGCTGTTGCCACATTCTTAAGCTGGCGCTGGGCGTTTGCTTTGCTTATCGTGCATGCGGCTGCGATTCTGCTACTAAGCACGAAGCTAAAACCTTCGACAGCTAACCCTACAGTTCGCATCGATTTGATGGGCGTGCTACTCTCGGCGGCAGGCATTATCATGATCACCTTCGGTTTCAATAATTTGCGGAACTGGGGCATGCTCCTTGCTCGACCAGCCGCTCCTTTCAACATAGTCGGCATGTCGCCTGCGCCGGTGCTAATAGTCATCGGCGTCGCACTGGTGGCGGGCTTTTTGGCTTGGTCACAACGAGTCGCCACGTCTCATAAAACTCCGCTCATTGATTTGCAGGTTGTCGATTCGCCGATTGAGTGGATGACGGCTCTCGCACTTTTCATCATCGTGGCGATGGAAGGAGCCATCAATTTCTCGGTGCCGCTCTATATCCAGATCGTCCAAGGCCGTCCCGCATTTCAAACGTCGATCGCCATGATGCCGTTTATGCTCACGGTATTCTTTACCGCAATTCTCATTGTGCGTCTCTACAACCGCTTTGCACCGCGGCAAATCGCTACGGTCGCGTTCCTGCTCGTAGCAGTTGGCACCGCTTGGCTGGCGTTAACAGTTCGCAACGATTGGAGCGTTCCGCCGGTGATCGTCGGCCTGATTACGGTTGGTTTAGGACAGGGAGCGCTAGTCACGCTGTTGTTTAATGTGCTAGTCACGAACTCGCCCAAGGAATTGGCCGCCGACGTAGGTTCGCTACGCGGCGTAACACAAAACCTTGCAGCCGCGGTTGGCACCGCGCTCGTGGGCGCGCTCCTTGTAGGTTTACTCAGTTCGATGATCATTGGCCACGCAACCAATAACCCTGTCATTTCGGCCGAACTCAAAGATGAAGTTAACCTCACAAATCTCAATTTCTTAAGCGATACTCAATTGAAAGAACGCTTAGCCAATACATCTGCCACGCCGGAACAGTTGAACGAAGCACTGCAGATCAACGCCGAAGCTCGAATCCGATCCCTGAAAATAGGCTTCTTGTGCCTCTCGGGCGTAGCGTTGTTGGCCCTATTACCTTGTCGCTGGCTTCCCGCATATCGCCCGGAAGAAATTCCGGCCCAGTGATTCAGATCGCAGTGATCTACTCTCAAATTCTGTGCCAGTATGAGAGTACGCTTTGGGGTAAACCAAAAGAGAGTGGTGAGTCCTCATTATGACCACGTCGCCTTCAGGACTAATTCCGAACTGGTTAAAGATCGCTTTCAGGTTGATTCGGAGGTGATTCGACCATTCAAAAGAGCTCGTGGTTGGCGAATAAGTAAACCACCCAGGCAGCAATGAAGAATATTACGGCGGTCGCTGTGAAGTACCAGATTAGCAACGTGTGCAAGCGAACCGTTTAATGTAACCAGCACGCCAATTAGCGAGTACGATAATCGCAAGAGAAAAAGCCGAGAACGCGAACGCCATTATCAGTAGCCACTCGCCGCCCATTGGCTACCTCAACATCATCATGCCGACGCCCAGTATCACGGCTAGGATCGTGGTGACGATCAGCAAAGTGCGGAGGGAGAAGCGGTAGGGTACCTGGCCCAGCCAAGGAACTGCCCCAATCGCTCCTACAAACAATAAAGCATGCCAATAGGGAATAGCGATAATCAATTCGCGAAACGCTGTTCGGCCGTGAGAGCTGTAATGTCGTACGCCCAGGAAGTTCGACATAGGTGGCTCGCCGGGGGAATCTACAAACGGTTGAAGTGCCTGATGACCGATTTCGGTATAAACTCGACTAGTTACATTGTTCGGGTTGAACCCTACGAGATAGGTGATATGGCCGTGTAGCGAGAAGTAGCTTTTGTAGTTGCCCGTAGTTGTGCTTCGGCCGATTGAATCGAACCGAAAATAACTCCGCCCCCACATTGCTATCAGCAACACGCCTACTACGCCCCACGTTACCGACCACGTGATGCGGAGCTTGTGGTGTTTCATAGGGCGACTCCCGACGCAGGTCACGGCGATTCGAACGAATCAGCAGGAACAGTCTTCCAGCGGTCTTCTTCATAGCTCAGTTCGCGAATACTTGAAGAGTCTACAATATAAACCGATGGCATCTCCTCCTCGTCTGGCCGGAAATACTCGATTAGCGGTCGCGAATCGAGAACAATCGCTTTTACAGAACCTAGCACCTTCACCGGCTCCCTAGTTTCGGGCACGGGCTTAAGCTCGATGTCCGGCAAGACTACATTCAGCTTACCTACGTCCTTGGAATCGCGCCACGATTCCATGATGGCATCTGAGTCATCAATAAGTGGGCAAAGTCTGATGTGTCGCGGTGTATGGCCAAACTTAACAACTTCCTCGACCCAATCCTCATTATACCGAAGTCCAATTTTAAATTTTGGGAATTTGAAGTCCTTGGGATAAAACAGCACTCGTATTCCATTCGTCTCTTCAAGCACTCGTTTTCCATCTCGTTCCACTTCGATGAGCCGTTTGGAGTCGTATTTCCGAATCTTGGAATAGACGGTTCGTAGATTTTCAATAAACGCGTTATCCATTTCGAGTATCGCGGCGCACTGATAGCCGGCATAACCGCAAAATGCTCCCTCGTATCCGCCGAAAGAACTGTACTCGAAGATCGATGGATGCTGACGATCAGCGCTAAGACCTGCTAGCTTTTCCTCGGTTATCAGGGTGGGGAAGAATGCATCACCAGGTAAAAACAGGTTGTTGTTTCCCAGCGATAGTCGGCATAAGAAAAAGCACGTTACGCAAGCGATTGCCAATCGGTTCACGACCATGGTAGCTTCCGTTTAACTGAACTACTCCCGGCCTAGAAGCCGGTAGATTTGAAGAAATTTTATGAGCTACGGATTGAAGTCCGTCGCTCATGAGGAGAAACATTCCCGCGAGCCCCCGTTTCCTGCTTCAGGGCTTGATGGACAACTTGAGCAAACGTCCAACCCGAAGAAACTTCCTGCTTCTTACAATTCGTTGCCCCGAAACGACCTAAAGATTTCGCCTAAAGGCGAGGGTTTTAGACCCATCGTTGAGACAGTAATAATGAGCCCGGCGGGATTCGAACCCACGACCTACGGATTAAAAGTTTTGTTTCAAGTTTGAGCCAATTTCAAAACGCTTGTTTTCTAGGGGTTGTGGAGGTGGTTACACACTTCCATGACCCCCTTTTCTTCTCAAAAGTAGGTACAGTTTTCGAGATGTACCTGAGTTACGGATTCGGGATGTACCTAGGTAACTTCCGTATACCAACTCCCTAATCCGTAGATCATGCTCCCAATCCGTAGATCACGGATTCTTACTCCCCTGTTGGAGTGACTAGTTGCGGATAACGAGTGCTATCCATTCCTGCTGCAATGCAGAAGAACGACACGGAGGAATCTATCCCGCTACTCCCTGGATTTGAGAAGCTGCTACTGGAAACTTCCCCAGTGGATCGTGAGGGTTGGGTTTTCAATCCACAAAGCACGGCAGCATCCGACCTTCGACGTGCTAGGAACCCACGTCCTAGGACGGAGTGGGTTGGTAAGATCATCGCCGATCTTGGAAAGGATGCAGGAATCATCGTGCTACCCGCAACAGGCACTCAGAAGATCAAATACGCTTCTGCCCATGATCTTCGCCGTAGCTGTGCGGAGCGGCTAGTATCAGCCGGTATACCCGAACGGGAAGTAAGCCGTATCCTCCGCCATGCGAGCGTGGAAACGACCCGCAAGCACTATGCACCAGGAAACGTGCAGGAATCGGCAGGGATTATTCGGAAGCGGCTGGGTGTACCTAGGTACTCGCAGCCAACAGAATCGAATTACGGGCAACCAGCTTCTCTCTAAACTCTTAAGCTGCAAGGCTTTATTTAATGAGCCCGGCGGGATTCGAACCCACGACCTACGGATTAAAAGTCCGTTGCTCTACCGACTGAGCTACAGGCTCGGCTCTGTGAATCAAGGGATTTTTTGCTACCCGGCTACCGGGGCTGGCCCGTATACACCCGCGTATACCCCCGGCAAGATACTTGGGTGTACGAAATAGGTGTATTCCCCAACCCAACCTTTCACCGCAGGGATGGGGGATACGGCACCGCAAAAACAGGAGTTTGATTCATGAGTCATGTTCCCCATTCTACATCCAAACGTCCCATTCGTAAGGCCCCTCAATCGAAGCCGTTTAAGCCGTCGCCAGACTTCCCACTGTCGCCACACCCCGGCGGTTATTGGTTCAAGAAAATCAAGGGACAGGTGTACTATTTCGGCAAGTGGGCCAAGCGTGAGAACGGCCAGCTAATCATGCTGCCAAGGAATGGTGAGTGCGAAGCGGCCCGCGAGAATTATATCCGCCGGAAGGATGACATTGATCGGGGCGTTGATGGCCGAGTTCGAGCAGCCAGCAGCAAGGGTGGGGAAACCGTCGGCGATATTTGCAACGGTTTTCTGTTTGCGAAAGTCCAGCAGCACGAATCCGGCAAACTCAGTGCCCGACAACTGAATGATTACTCAGTCGCCACTGAGGAAATCGTAAAGCACTTCGGGGCCAACTTCCAAGTAAAGCTAATCAACCCGCTCGACTTCAATAACTTACGAGCCAAGTGGGCCAAGAAATGGGGGCCGAGCCGGTTGGGTACGTTCGTTCAAATGACACGCACTGTTTTTAAGTGGGCGTATGACAATGATGTAATAGCCACTCCGATTAAGGTTGGCAGCGGCTTCAAGCGGCCCAAGCCCAAAGTTCTCAAACGCCACAAGCGAACCAGCAACAAAAAGCTTTTTACGCCCGAAGAGTGCCGGTTAATGCTCTATGCACTGGAAGGGAAGGAAATTGAAGTTACCAAAAAGGGGAAACCTACTAAGCTCACCCTGCCCGCCAACCACCAGTTGCGCACGATGATCTTGTTAGCGCTAAACTGCGTTAGCCCAGTACTTTCGGACAGTGAGCTGGGCTAACGCAGAATTCTACACGCACCTCTTGGCTTACAACTTGATTCTTGGTTCGCGGGATTATCTTGGAGGCGGCCGTTGTGGCCGGCGTCGCACCCCACCAATTAAGTTTCAAGGGAGCGATGCAGTCCATCAATGTGTTCTTGGGCGTCGCTCTCACTGACTCCTGTAACGCAACGCGCCACTACGCGGCTCTGCGGTGGATGGTTGCAACGCATCGCGTCGCCGGTCGGCCTGCCCGCATCGAACCCCGCTTACTCAAACGCCGACCCAAACCACACAAACTCTTGCAAGAACCAAGAGCCCACGCCCGATACCGACTGCTCAGAATGAATTAACGCTTAACCAAGTGCCATTCGTTCCTGACACGAATGGCACTGTCGCGATTGTATCCGAGCGTAGGTTGAGCTTGGACTGAAGG
>CAZTWS010000015.1:0-63405 GCA_964618225.1 uncultured Planctomycetaceae bacterium | reverse complement strand
TTCCGAGCGCAATTCGTGGTGCTACTGGTCGCTGAAGCGGACCAGTCCGTTGGGGGTGGGGGGGTGGGGGCGAGTTGTCAACAGGTTGCTGGTATCCAGAAAAGGGGATTAGTTCGCGAAAAATCGCCGCCTTTTCGGATATGGCCGGTAATCGTAAAATGTATAGTTTGCGCTCGGGACTGCGGACGTGTATCGCGTGGGGGCAGTCGCGGGCTAACCAGGATTGATTTAACGGCGCATTGATGCCCGCTTCCGATATCGTTATCCGTGGTGCTCGCGAGCACAACCTCCGCAGCGTCGATGTGGTGTTGCCGAGGAATAAACTTATTTGCTTGACCGGTGTTTCGGGGTCGGGCAAGAGCTCGTTGGCGTTCGACACGTTGTATGCCGAAGGGCAACGGCGTTACGTGGAAAGTCTCTCCACGTTCGCGCGTCAATTTCTGGGGCAAATGCCCAAACCCGAGGTCGATCATATCAGCGGGTTGAGCCCGTCGATCTCGATTTCGCAAAAATCGTCGGGCACAAATCCGCGTTCGACGGTGGGCACGATCACCGAAATTTATGACTTCTTGCGAGTGCTGTTCGCGCGCGTGGGCAAAGGGCACTGTCCGAAATGCGGCCAGCCCATTACGGCGCAAACCCGTGAGCAGATTATTGGACGAATTCAATTGCTGCCGAACGGCATGCAATTCTCTGTGCTGGCTCCGCTGATTCGCGGCCAGAAGGGTGAATACAAAGACCTGTTCGAGGATCTGCGTAAGCAGGGATTCGTGCGTGCGCGCGTGGATGGCCGCACGGTCTCGCTAACCGACGATTTATCGCTCGATCGCCAGATGCGGCACAACATCGAGGTGGTGATCGATCGATTGACCGCGGGGCCTTCGGCCCGTGGCCGGCTCGCGGAAGCGGTCGATATGGCACTGGGGCTGGGAAAGGGCAGCCTCATCGTCGCCATGCGCGAGGAAGAAAAGAGTGCCGGTAGCGCGGGGATTGCCGGAGAAGAATCTGCTGAAACTACCACAGCGACTGAAGCAGACGGTGAAGACGAGAACGAAAAGGCAGCAGGAAAAACGACTCGCACGAAGGGAACCAAACGACGAGCGGCGGGAGTGCAGCCGGGCGACTTGGTGTTATCGTCGGACTTCGCGTGTACTGATTGTGGTCTGAGTTTCGAGGAGCCAACGCCGCAACTGTTCAGTTTCAACAGTCCGCAAGGCATGTGCCTTACGTGCGACGGATTGGGCGAGTTCTTCAGCTTCGATCCAGATCGGCTTGTGCCCGATGCGGATAAATCGTTCGTCAACGGCGCGATCGAATTGATCGGGCCTTGGAAGGAATTGGGACGTTGGAAGCGGCACATCTACCGCGGAGTGGCCGACACGATGGAACGCAAACTCGGCCTGCCCGAGGGAACGCTGCTCGAAACGCCGTGGCGCGATCTCACCAAGCCGCAACGTGATATTTGGCTGTGGGGCACCGGTGAGGAGCACATCACCTACACATGGCGGGCCGGTAAAGCCGCGCAAAAATATGGCGGTACGTTCGACGGACTTATTCCCGAACTGCTCGAAAAGTACGGCAAGAGCAAGAGTGCGCCGCAGCTTCGACAGCTCGAGCAATACATGAGCGTAATTCGCTGCCCGGATTGCCACGGCCGGCGACTCAATCCCCAGGCGTGTGCGGTGCGTGTTACTTCAACAAGCGCCAAGTTCACCGACGCGCCTTCGATGACCTTGCCAGGCGTATGCAACTTAGCAATTTCCGACGCTGTAGAATTCCTCACTGGTTTGGAACTGCAAGGCAATGAGTTACTCATTGCCGGCGAGGTGCTTAAAGAAATTCGAGGACGCCTCGGCTTTCTCCAGAACGTGGGGCTCGAATATCTAAAACTCGACCGCACGGCTCCGACGCTTTCGGGCGGTGAATCGCAGCGTATTCGCCTGGCGGGTCAGGTTGGCTGCGGATTGGTAGGTGTGCTGTACATTCTCGACGAACCGTCGATCGGCTTGCATCCGCGCGACAACGAACGGCTTCTTAATACGCTGTCGGATCTTCGCGACTTGGGCAACACGGTCGTCGTTGTGGAGCACGATGAAGATACGATGCGTGCGGCCGACCATTTGATCGACTTTGGTCCTGGGCCCGGGGTGCGTGGCGGCGAAGTGGTGGCTATTGGCACGGCCGATCAAATCGCCAAGGAAAAGCGCAGCGCGACGGGCGCGTTTCTGGCCGGTACGAGGCGAATCGAGGTGCCGAAGAAGCGGAGACTGGGGGAGCGAGGGGCGAGGAGTGAGGGGCGAGGAGGAGCGGGGAGTGGGGAGTGGCCGTGTATTCGGGTTGTTGGTGCGCGGCATAACAATCTTAAAAACGTTGATGTTGAGATTCCGCTTGGAGCGTTTGTGTGCGTGACGGGCGCAAGCGGCAGCGGCAAGAGTTCGCTTGTGAACGACATTCTGGCCGAAGCTCTGCTGCGCGATCTGATGGGCGGTAAAGGCCAGCCGGGCGAGCACGAACGCATCGAAGGCGTGGAACAGCTCGACAAATTGATCGTGATCGACCAATCGCCCATTGGTCGCACGCCGCGGTCGAATCCGGGCACTTACATCAAGCTGTTCGATGATATCCGCTCGCTTTATACGCAATTGCCCGAGTCGAAGCGGCGCGGTTATAAGCCGGGGCGGTTCAGCTTTAATGTATCGGGCGGGCGTTGCGAAGCGTGCGAAGGGAACGGCTCGAATCGGTTGGAAATGGATTTCCTGGCCGATGTGTGGGTCACGTGCCCCGTGTGCCAGGGGCATCGGTTCAACCGCGAAACGTTGCAGGTGATGTATCGCGAAAAGAGCATCGCGCAGGTTCTGGAAATGGACGTGCAGGAAGCGATGACGCACTTCGAGAACATCCCCACGATTCATCACAAGCTCAGCACGCTGCACGCGGTGGGGCTCGATTACATCAAGATCGGGCAGCCATCACCCACGCTTTCGGGCGGCGAGGCGCAGCGGATCAAGCTGGCTCGCGAATTGGTAAAAAAGTCGACCGGCCGCACGATGTATCTGCTGGACGAGCCGACGACCGGCTTGCACTTCGCAGATATCGAACTATTGCTCAAGGTGTTGCACGACTTCGTGAATGCTGGCAACACAGTGCTGGTCGTCGAACACAATTTGGATGTGGTGAAGACAGCCGACTGGGTCATCGACATCGGGCCCGATGGTGGCGCGGGAGGCGGGCAGGTCGTTGTGTGTGGCACACCGGAAGAAGTGGCACGATGCCCCCAGTCGTATACGGGGCGGGCGCTCGCACCGATGTTGGAAATTGCGGTTAATGGAACTTCTGGAAATGGCAAGGCTAAGCCACGAGCGGCTAGGGTGGCGAAGAAGAACCGGATTGCGAAGGAAGCTACGCAAATCACGGTGCGTGGCGCGCGGCAGCACAATCTGCGCGATTTGGATCTGACAATCGAGCGTGATGCGATAACTGTTTTCTGCGGACCCAGCGGTTCGGGCAAGACATCGCTAGCCATGGATACAATTTACGCCGAAGGGCAACGGCGGTATGTGGAAAGCCTCAGCTCTTATGCCCGGCAGTTCGTTGGCCAGTTGCAGAAACCGCAAGTGGATCACATCGAGGGATTGTCGCCGGCGATTGCGATTGAACAACGCAACACGGGCCATACGCCACGATCGACGGTCGGTACCGTCACCGAGATCTATGATTACTTCCGTATTCTGTTCGCAAGGCTTGGCCAACCGCATTGCCCTGAATGCGATATCCCGGTCGGTACACAGACCTCGGATCAGATCGTCGATAAGCTGCTGGAGGAACCAAGTGGCACGAAGTTGTTCATCATGGCTCCTGTCGAAGTGCAAGCGGGGGAACAATACGAAACGCTTTGGGAGTCGTTACGCGGCGCGGGTTACATTCGCGTGCGGATCGACGGTGAGACTCATTCGTTAGATCAAACGCCAACAATTGATCGTCGGCGTAAGCACGATGTGCAGGTGGTGGTCGATCGCGTGATCGTGCGGCCGGATGCTCGGTCGCGCATCGCTGGCAGCGTGGAGAATGCACTGGCACTCGGTAAGGGTGTGGTCTATGTAGCCTACCAGGTTGAGGATTTACCAGAAGTGCGTTGGCCGGTGCGTGTGCATAGCCAGCACCTTGCGTGCGAGAAGTGTGGCCGCAGTTTCGATACGTTGAACCCACACAATTTTTCATTCAACAGCGCGTTAGGTTGGTGCTCGGCGTGCGAAGGGCTTGGGACCCAGGTGGGTGCGAACCCGGCGGCTCTGTTGCGCGATCCGAACTTGACGCTTGCGAAAGGCGCGCTGTTGGTGTGGCCAGACGTAAGCCTGCCCATATCGCAGCAAATGCTGGCGGCGCTATCGGCGCATACCGGTGTCCCGATCGACGTGCCCTACAATGACCTGTCGCCTCGGCAACGTCGCACGGTGTTGTTCGGCACGGGGGAGCGATGGATCGATGTAAAGAGGAAAACAGAAGGAAAACCCGGGAAGGCAGAGAAAGGCGATTCCAAGGTTTTGTTTCGGTTTCAATACAAGGGGCTGTACCCCGCGCTGGAAGAAGCGTCGAAGTTGTCGCCGCGATTACGTGCGTTGCTCGAACAATTCGTGGGCGAGATCGATTGCAGCGAATGTGGTGGCAGCCGATTGCGCGACGATGCGGCCTCCGTGCGGTTCCGCGAACGTACGCTCGACCAGATCGGCCGCACTCCGCTCGGCGATTTGATCGAACAGGTGAAGAAATGGAAACTGTCGGTAAGCGAAAAGAAGGTTGCCGGCGAATTGCTGCGTGAAATCGAGAATCGCCTCACGTTCCTTGTTGATGTGGGGCTGAACTACCTCACCCTCGGCCGTTCGGCCCCAACACTTTCGGGCGGCGAGGCACAGCGCATTCGGCTGGCGAGCCAAGTGGGCAGTGGCCTATGCGGCGTGCTCTACGTGCTCGACGAACCGACGATCGGCCTTCACCCACGTGATAACTCCCGGCTTGTCGCGGCACTCCAAAAACTGCGCGACCTGGGTAACACGCTGCTTATCGTCGAGCATGATCGCGAAGTTATCGAAAATGCCGACGGGCTTGTCGACTTCGGGCCCGGTGCAGGACGGCTCGGTGGCCAGATTGTTGCCTCGGGCAAACCAGCGTCCATCGGCCGAATCAAGGGAAGCGTCACCGGGCCTTATTTGAGCGGCAAGAAAGCGATCGGCATTCCTAAGAAACGTCGACTGGAGATATCCGATGCAAAAGGCGCTAAAAAATCGATAGCGAGGCCTTCGCTGGTCGATCCCAACTATTGCATCGAAATCGTGGGCGCACGGCATAACAATCTCAAGAACGTTAACGTACGCATACCGATCGGCACGCTCACAGCAGTAACAGGCGTGAGCGGCAGCGGTAAAAGTTCGCTTATCGAAGATATACTCTACAACCAACTGGCTCGTACGCTGCATCGCGCGAGCACGGTGCCGGGGGCACACGAAACCATTCGCGGCATCGAACATATCAATAAGGTAATCCGGGTTGATCAACAGCCGTTGGGAAATACCCCTACCTCGAACCCGGCCACCTACACCGGCGTGTTCGAGTTAATACGCCAGTTGTTTGCTCAGTTGCCAGAATCGAAGCTGCGCGGCTACAGTCCTCGTCGTTACAGCTTCAATGTGCCTGGTGGCCGGTGCGAGGCCTGCGAGGGCAACGGCCAGAAATGTATTCAGATGCACTTCCTGCCCGATATCTGGGTCGAATGCGACGAATGCCGCGGCCAGCGCTACACGCCAGACGTGCTCGAAGTGCGGTTCCATGGCAAGAACATCGCCGATGTTCTGAACATGTCGTGCGGCGAAGCTGTGGGGCTATTTGCGAACATTCCGAAAATTCGTCGCATTTTGCAAACGCTATGCGACGTTGGCCTCGATTACCTTACACTCGGCCAAAGTGCGCCAACGCTTTCGGGCGGCGAAGCGCAGCGTGTGAAATTAGCAGCCGAGTTGGCACGACCCGATACGGGGCAAACACTGTATCTTTTGGATGAACCCACCACCGGCCTCCATTTCGATGATTTGGCAAAGCTGCTCGAAGTGCTCAATCGGCTGGTGGACCAGGGAAACACAGTGGTCGTGATCGAGCACAATCTGGACGTCATCAAAACGGCGGATTGGCTCATCGACATGGGCCCCGAAGCTGGCACCGAGGGTGGCCACGTGGTGGCCACAGGAACGCCGGAGCAGATTGTAGAGCTTGGAACAGCGAGCAACAAAACCAACAGGAAAAAATCCGAGAACGCGAGCCCCCAGGGTGATTCGAGTGCGGTTACGAGCGGTTTTACATCTCATACGGCCATTGCTTTAGCGCCTGTTCTCGAAGCGGGGCCCTACGTGAATCGCAAAGTGTGCGGTTCGGAAGCCGAAGAGGTGTCGCGTAGCGACGACCTGGAAATCGAAGAAGTGGGTCGAGAAATACGAATGCCTTGGGAAGTCGATGGCCATGGCTGGCACACACGCGACCGCGTGGCCCGCGACGGACGTGATTGCAAGTGGGACGGCAATATCCTTGACGCAATCGAGAAACGCATTCACAAGCTCGGCGAATTTGCCGAAACGAACTGGAATAATCGTTCGATTGTCGAAATTACAGGGGAGAAGAAATCGGACGGTTGGTTCTTTCATGCCATCACGGGCGAGCGTTGGCTGCTGAAGCTGAAATTCCGCACTGCAAAGAAAACATTCGACCGCGAGAAGCTTGTGGCCGACTTAGGCCTCAAACCACTCAACGATGTGGACGACATCGAAGCGTACGGTCGCGGTCCTCGTGTGAAGTGCAAGAATCTCAAGGGGCCTTGGCAGGAAGTGCAAATTGACGCGCACTCGTGGAACGAAATCGACACCCCGGCATTCTGGTCGTTCGTGGAACGAGCCGTGGTCGGGTTCCAGAAGTTTGCTGAGCGCATCGGCACCAAGCCCGAGGACGTAATGCCTTGGAAAGTGTTGGGGCAGAAGTGGCATTTATCGAAAAAAGGCTTTCCTCCTGGTAAAAAACCCGCCTGGAAACCCGAGGTTTTGGAAGAATTGCTGGAAATGTTGGACGACGCTGTGACCGACGGCCAGTTCCTTTGGAACAACCAAAACGTGGTATACCTCATGGTGCCGGGAGTTCGAAAACCGTGGGCGACGGTCCACACCAAAAGACTTGCGGGGGTGGACCTCGTGCTAAACGGCCCCAAAGGCGCGTTCCAACTCGGGAGCGTTGCCGAACTCGGTGCTGAACGAGAAGTAGCGACCGACGCCGAGGATAAGGATCAAGTCAAGTTGCGATTCGTGACCACCGACGAATTACACGCAGAAAACGTGGCGGCGTTTCTAAAAGCGCATTTGGAATCGCTGCTGACGGCAAACGTAAGCTAAGCAGAAAGCAGCTTTGTAGGATAGTCGCACCACATTGTGACGACGGATAAACACCCATGCCCCCAGTCGAAACAAATACCCTGTTAGCACCGCGATATCTTTTTCGGTTTGCCGTGCCCGTATTGCGTCGTGAACCCTTGTGGAAATCGAACGGAGCCGCGTTGGACGAGCAGTATCGGCTGCTCAATTTGGCAGAATTAGATGCCGGAACAGCCGATCGAGAGCGAACGTTTGCCGACGTCCGGGCCGCCTGGAGTTTCGAGGGGCTTGTATTCAACATTCGGGTGGAGGGGAAAAGCCAACCGCTTTGGTGTCGCGACGGACGACTAGAGGATAGCGATGGTTTCCAGGTGTGGATCGATACGCGTGCGACGCTGAATATCCACCGTGCGAGCCGTTATTGCCATCGCTACGTGTTTCTACCAGTCGGCAGCGGTTATGGAAGCACTGAACCGGTTGCCGATCAATTGCTCATCAACCGTGCGCGAGAGAATGCGCGGCCCATTCGACCGCGTGAGCTGCAAGTGGCCAGTAAGGTCACCAAGACCGGCTATTTACTGGCCGCGTTTATACCGGCATCAGCGCTTGCTGGTTTCGATCCACTCCAGCATCGTCAGCTCGGATTCACCTACGCCGTATTCGATCGCGAATTAGGAATGCAAACGTTTGCGACCGGTGCCGCGTTTCCTTTTTTGGAAGACCCCACTTGTTGGGCAGCGCTGGAGTTGGTGGATGAATAGGCTAAACCGCAAGCAGAAGTTGGAGAGAGGTATCAACAGAAGCTTACTTACTCACACGCCCGTGAATGTAGACATCGCCTTCAAGCTCCTCGATCGCTATGTCACTCAAATTGAGCGACTCGGCCATGCGATCGATGCCAATTCCTGCGATCGGACTTGGCGCTTCAGCACCGCCGGCCAATCGAGGTGCGACGAAAACGTGAACCTCATCGATGGCGCGCAAGTCGAACAACGTGCCTAAAAAATTACTGCCCCCTTCGACGAGCACGTTTGTCATTCGGCGTCGCCCCAGTTCGTCTAGTAGCGATTCAACACGCTCTGCATGATTGACGCCCTCGCACCGAAACACCTCGGCTCCGGCATCGGTCAACCGCTGCACCGCGTCGGCGGGAGCATCGTGAGCAGTGGCCACGATAACTGGCAAATCGTGGCATGTTTTTATTAAACGACTGGTTAGAGGCAAAGACGCGGAAGAATTGACGGCAATTCGAACGGCGGTTCGCTTTACGTCGGCAGGGTTCGCTGTGCGCGCGGTTAGCAGCGGGTCATCTGCGCGCACCGTTCCGCTGCCCACGATAATCGCATCCATGCGGCCGCGAATCTGGTGGACTACCGCCCGTGAAGATTCACTAGAGATCCACTTGCTATCGCCGGTTCGCGTGGCCAGTTTGCCGTCTAGCGTCATTGCCCATTTGGCAATGATCCACGGGTGCCCTGTAGCGACGAGCTTCCGATAGGGGGCGAGCAGCCAGTTCGCTTCGAATGCTCGGAGGCCCACCTCACACTCGATGCCAGCCGCATTGAGCTCGGTAAATCCTTGTCCATGTACCTTGGCAAACGGATCTTCGACCGCGGCAACAACACGACGGATACCGGCGGAAATGAGAGCCTGTGTACACGGAGGGGTTTTCCCATGATGGCAGCAGGGCTCCAGAGTAACGTAGGCAGTTGCCCCTTGAGCTTGTTCGCCTGCCGCGGCTAAGGCATTCACCTCGGCATGTGCCGAACCGAATCGCTGATGAAATCCTTCGCCAATGATCTCGCCATCACGAACGATTACGCAGCCAACTGGCGGATTAGGTTCGACCCAGCCGATTCCCTGCGAGGCAAGAGACAGGGCACGATCCATGAATTGAGCGTCGTTCATGTATGCAAGCGAGCCAACGAGTTCTTAGGCAACCAACAACACGGAATAGAATGTAATCGCCTACGAATCGATTCGCCTACACACAAGCTCGGAAAAAAATCAGGATGGAGTCCAAAGTGGCGATTTTCCGGTGGTCGGCTGCTCGCTATCTGGCGTCCAAATATGCCCGGTCGCCCCCGATGGCGCTGCGGCCGGTGCTTGCATCGCTGGCTGTTGAGCATGCGCATGCAATGCTTCTGGCGGGATCACACCCGTTTCATATAACAAACGATACAAGGCGGCTACTACATTCGGATCGTTACGATGCTCGGCCTCGATGCGAGTCAGGGCCTGCCGGGCTTCTTCCGGATTGCCACTTGTAATGTGGAGCTCTAGTTCTGCCAAGTCCCAAGGGGCCGTCGACTCACCAGACGACTTGCCATGCTCGCGTGCCGCGTTGATTAATTCCAAAGCACGCGCGGAATCATGTTCCACGGCGATCAATCGGCGATAAGCGTCGGACGGCGGAATGCGTGTTGCCAAAGAAGGCCGCCGCACGGCTTCGCGAGCAAGCATTGCCGTAGCTGCACCGGCACCAGCCATGACCGCACGATGATACAGCGTGACCAAATCGTCGTCGGACACATTTTCGACCTGTAGTCGTCCGATGCGGACCATGGGCAGGCTGATGGCCGGTTGCGAGCCAGCCACGACAGCTTCTGGCTGCGGCAACCCAAGGTTTGATCTCAACTCGGCGATTGTCGGCGTATCGCGATCGGTATTTGAGCCTTGTTCCAGTATCAGTAATGCGGCCAGCAATGGAATCTTCATCGCCGGGTCTTTGGCCGCTTCTTGTGCCGACTTACCTCCGAACGCCGGATTCGCGAGCTCGGGCCAACGCTGCAGAATGGCAACGCGGCGTTCTTCATCCATAAGACGCCGCCGCACTTCCGGCGGCGTATCACGCGGGAGCTGCCACCGCCAGTTCAGAGCCTGGTCGGTGGGCGACACAGAGCCCACCACTCGCTCCTCGGTCATGCCGCCGAGTGTGTCGCCTGCGATTTCTTTGACTGCGGAAATCGTTTCATCATACGCCGGGCCTTTATCGACAGTTAGTTCCACTCGCTCGGCACGGTCCGTTTGTCGTCCGTAAATAGCCAGAATGCCAGCCATACGAGGTGCGTCCTCGCGCTTGAGCGATTCCCCCGATTCTGGCATTGGTCGATCAAGCAGCACATAGGTGTGCCGTGGCCGAGGCTGATCGCTCTTATCGAACGCCGCCGGGTCCATATCAAACGCCTGCACCTGCTTGTCGGAGAGCAACCGTTCAATCAGTCCGTCTAAGTCCTTGATCTCGTAAACCTGCAACACCGAGTCGAGTGAGGCCTCTCGCAAATCGGGGTCAAGCAACTGAGCAATCGCCTCGGCTTCAACCGCCTCGTCTAGCGGCACATCGAGTTGCGCAAACGCATGAAGGCCGGCAACCAAGGCACGATCATCGGCAAGCCAACCTGCCAATAGGGCGCGGTTGTAAAGCAGAACAGGCTCTGCACCGTATTGGCCGCCGAGTTTATCGATGATTGCCGCAGCCTGTTGCCACTTTCCGTTGTTGGCCAGTCTGGCAGCCTGCTCGGCTTCAGCCCCCCAGGGAGCATCCGATGGAGCAGGGCAGAGAGAGATTTGGTCTCGCAACAACAAAGGCAAACCCGAATAGTGGTGCAATGCGGCCAGCACTTCGCGCGAGCGAGTATCCTCTTTCGGTGCCAGTGCGGCATGAAGCCACAGATGCGTTTGTGCAGCCAGCACATGCCCGGCTTCGAGCAAGGCACCCCCGACAGCGCCCATGGCCTCATAAACGCGCAACGGCATGTCGCGCTCTACGTACGATAAAGCTCGCTGCAACGATTTCACGGCATCTCGAGCGTCGCCTACCTCAGACAACAACAATGCCTCGCAGGCATGAGCTGTTGGGCTATCAGTGTGTAACTTAACGAAGTCGGCAATCGTTCTTTTCGCAGCCTCGGTTTCTTCCAGAGATAGCTCGAGCGAAGCCTTGAGATCCAGCAGCGAGGCACGCCCTGGGTGGCTGGTCAGAGTTTGCTCAACGTGGCGCAAAGCCGCACGAGGCTGTTCGCCCTCGATCATTCGATGAATTTTTTCGATCTCGCCAACAAGATCGGAGCAGCAGAATTTGAGCTTCTTGCCGCTACCGCACGGACACAAGGCATAGGGATCAACAGGCATGGTCGAATATCCACAGTCGGAGAGAGTCTAAGCCCGACGCATGAGCCGCTAAAAGGCGACAATTAGTGTGCGATTAGGATAAGCCTTACGGGCAAGCGAGTTTGTCGTGCTGATTTTCAGCACGACACCGTATCAACTGCCACTCCGTAGGACTCTACTGATAGTCCATGATCCTAACACAGAAATAGGGGCCTGACGACCCGCCGAATGCTGGCTGAAAGGCCACGAATTCGGCACCTATTCACCGATCCGCAAGCGATTGCCGCTTTTCCGCGATGAGTTTCAGCAATGCCTTTTGAGGGTCGGCAAACTTGGCAATTCCCTCGCTCATGAGTGCTTCTTCAAGCTTTTGGACATCAACCTTCCGATCGATTTCATCAAGCACTGATTGGGAAGGCATCTGGTCAATCGTCCGCTGAAAAGTCAGGCCGCTGTTCTCAACAGCTTCGTTGGTCGCCGGCGGGTTGGTTTGAATATCGCTTCCTGCCAGGGCGACCACGTATTTCCACGGCGGATCTTCGGGACGCTTCGTCCCGGTGCTGGCAAAAACGATCTCCTGTCGCAGAGGAGTTTGTTGGTTGCTCCAAAACTTTTCATTTGCTTGCCAGATGCGTTTCACGCCAACCAGGCCGACTTGTCCTTGGGCCTCGGGCGATAGTTCCGGCACGTACTTCTCCGTGTAAACATCTACCCGGGAGATGAAAATGCTATAGACGCTCTTAAACCGGTCGAGCGAAGGAAGCCGTTGTGCTCCGCGCCAAATTGCATCGCGCGCCATTTCATATTGACGCATGGTGAAAATCAGGGTGACATTGATCGTCATGCCGATAGCCGCCAATTCTTCTAAAGCGCCCAGGCCGGCTGGAGTCGCGGGCACTTTCATCATGCGATTTTCGTGGCCGGCAGACCAGCGTCGCCCTAACTCGATATATCGCGATACACGATCCTCATGGGGCATATCTGCAGTAACCTCTTCCACCAGCGGATCGAGCTCGAAGCTCACATAGCCATCGTCACCATTGGTTTCTTTCCATACAGGCAGAAATACGGATTGAGCAGCACGAACGATCTTGTCGGTAAGCTGCCAAGCTACCTCGTCGTCGTTAGTCGAGCCCGTCATCAACGTTTGCAGTTCGCCATCGAACTGACCGGTTTTCACTAAGTCGGAAATAATGATTGGGTTCGACGTGGCTCCGGTGATACCGCGCTCTTGATTGAGTTGCACCAGTTTCGGATCGACCGAATCCAGCCAAACTTTGGTCCCCGTTGCGATAAGCGATTCGAGTGGCGTTGGCATGCTAGCCCCGTTTCTGGTTTGGTGGTTCGCTTGTTAAATCTCGCCGGCCATGATAACGCGCCAAACGCTAGCGGGCAGCACGACAGGCAACCGGGGGAATCCAGGAAGAATCGCGAAACACTACCGATAACACCGACATCAACGATTCTGCGGTTTCTAGCGGTTATTCCTGCATTACCGATTCCATAAGGTCGATGAAACGATGCACGGGATTTGTCCCAGCGCATCGCTTTACGTGTGGGCGTATTGCTTCACGAGAAGAATGCGCAAATAGCAAGGCGGGGGTGCCTGAAATGATTTCAACCCATCACCAGGATAGCAAAAAGGCGACGGGGGAGATGGTATTCATGACCAACCTAGCCCGAATTACGGCTTTCTTTTTGGCAACGGTATGCGTCAGCATGGCCGTGGCGCAAGATATCCCCTTTAGCAATTCATACGATGAGCTGCCGGGCGATTTCAGAGCGCCCGCTCGACCATCCGCTGCGGCGGAAGCAACATTGCCCTCGGTCGGCGGGCGTACGCTTAACGTTGGCGGCCCGGACGAAACGTCGCCATTCGTTTCTCATGACGGTGGCGACTTCGATCATATTGGACCCGATCTGAGTGGCATTTTTCCCGGAATCGCTCCCATCGAGAGCACCGGCACTTGGCTCCGTCGTGGTTTTTGGTATGTGGAAACCGATGCCGTGATCTGGAACCGTTTGTGGAACCGCGACGACAAGCTTTTCGCAGCCCAAGACCCCCAGGTCAATTCTCCAGCTTTCTTTTCACGCCTCAATCCGGTACCTATCCTGAACACGAATCGACTTATGTACCTGGAGAGTGCTCATCCGGGACAGGATGGATCTGTCCGTGCAACCCTCGGTAACTTCCTGTTCCGCGACTCACGAAATAGAGACCACTCGGCTGAATTTACAATCATGGGTGGCGGCGACTGGGAACAGAACCGCGTTATCACCTCGACTGTGGATTTTGGTTTGCAAGTGCCATTCTACATCGACGGCTTCAACCGCGGTTTCGACAATTCGACTCGACAAACGGTTGATTACGTGAGCGATTACAAGAGCTTCGAGCTGAACTATCGCGTTAAACAACGGCTCGGTCGCGATCAACTGGTGATGGATGCAAATGGCCAATGGCATCGCGCTGCGAACTCGGGCTTCGAGCGCGATTATCTGGCCGGCATTCGGTACATGAACCTCGGCGAATATCTCGATTGGCGCGCAGAGGATATTCAGAACGGCAACAGCGGTGAACTCGGCCACGATGGTCGATACCAAGTGTCGACCGATAACGACATGATCGGCTTCCAGCTCGGAGGCGGTTTTACCTACCAGGCGTCTAGATGGAGCGTGGGCATCACCGCCAAGGGCGGTGTTTACGCAAACGATGCTACGGGTCAAACGGTGCTCGATTTCACGCTCGATGACGATGGCGATTCCAACGTCTACCTCAAAGAGGATCAATTGTCGTTCGTCGGCGAAACACGTATTCTCGGTCGATTCCACTTAACCCCGAATATGTCGCTTCGTGCCGCTTATGAAATGATGTTCATCAGCTCAGTTGCCTTGGCACCGAGCCAAGCAACTTTTATCCCAGAATTTGCATTCCTCAACACCACGGGCGATCCGTTCTATCACGGCGTTTCGTTCGGTTTCGAGGCCTATTGGTAAACGCGGTCGGGGAAAGCCTTCGGGCCGAGGCGTCCTGGACGCAGATCACGCCACCGCACGAACGCGGCGACGTAACTGCGTCTGGACGCCTTTTTTTGTTGCGCAAACAAGCTCGCGCCATTGCCGCCCGTGGCTCGAGGACGCACAATCCTTGTGAGTAATTCGTATCGATAGTGGATGCTTGGCTTTCTCTCGAGCATCCACGCTCACGAGGGTTAAAAAGCGTGTCGCAACGCAACTTGCTCATTCTGCTGTTAGCCACAGTCGTTTCATACGCATGCTATGTGCGCGGCGAGCAAAATCCGTTTGCACGCTATGTTGCCGACGGGTTGGCAACTATTAATCGGAATTCGCTCGAGCGGATTCAATCGCGAGAATTGTTCGATGGCGCGATGACAGGCATGGTAGGAGTCGTCAACAAACATGGCGACAAACACTCGGAGTTCCTCAACGAGAATGCGGCCGATCCACTTCGTGCCGAAATACGACAGCAATTCGGTGGCATTGGCGTTCGCATCGGGCTCGAAGGCGATCCGCCAGCTTTAACGATCGTGGGACCGCCCGATGCGAGTTCGCCTGCCGCACGGGCAGGGCTGCGCGCCGAGGATCAAATTACGTCGATCGATGGCGTACCCACAGCAGGCCTTCAAATGGGCGACATTCTGAAACGCATGCGAGGGCTTCCCGGCACCTCGGTAACTCTGCAAATCAAACGCTCTAGTGAAATCCGGCCGCTCGACTTCGAGCTAGTACGCGAGGTCGTGAACATTGAATCGGTATTGGGCGATCGGCGTAGCGACGACGGTAGCTGGCACTTCCGCTTGGAAGAAGACCCTCGCATTGCTCATATTCGCATTATCTCCTTCGGCGAACGCACCGCGGGGGAGTTCGAGCGAGCACTTCGGAACGCCGTGGCTGCGGGCGCACAAGCGCTCGTGCTAGATTTACGCGGCGATGCAGGCGGGGCGCTAGATGCGGCCGTCGACGTATGCAAACTGCTACTACCAGCGGATAAGCCTATCGTGGAAACTCGTGGCCGCGACGGTTTTATCCAACAGCGCTACAAAACCACTGAGGATGGTCCCTTTCTTACCATCCCTATCGTGGTGCTTGTAAACCAGAACAGCGCCAGTGCGGCCGAGATCGTTGCCGCTTGTTTGCAGGACCACGACCGCGCTGCTATCGCAGGACAACGGAGCTATGGCAAAGGTACGGTTCAGCAACTGATTCCTGTGCAGAAGGGAAAAAGTTTATTGAAGCTTACCTGGGCCAGTTTCTGGCGACCTAACGGTAAGAAAATTCATCGCGAGTCTGAAGCGGCAGAAGAAGAAACTTGGGGTATTGTGCCCGACGAGGGCTTGGAGCGTAAACTCTCCCAGCAGGAATTCGAGTCGTTACTGAAGTACCGGGGGGAGCGAGACCAAATTATGCCTAGCTCAACTTCAGTAGCCGAATCAGAGGGTGGCACCGAAACTGACACTGACGAAAGATTTACCGACCAGCAACTTCAGATCGCTGTTAAATACCTGCAAGACAAGCTAGCTTCCGACTCACGCCAGCCCTGAATTGGCGTTTTGCTAGCAAACTTTACCTAAACCTAACTATTAGGCACGCAATTACACCACTGGGTTGTATTGATTTCCAAGAGGTCGTAATTCTTACGGCAATCGATTGCAACTATCCAGCAGCCCCTGCGTAAAAACGCTGTTTTTCTCGGTGTTTTGAACATCCTGAAAAAACCCTCTGGCCTCGACAACCTTTGGCACACCTTGTGCTTTATAGGCCATCAACTACCGCGAAGGACGCGGTGACACACTCGTCGCGACGCAGGACGCTTACGGCTTAACCCAAGCCGACCTCGTCAAGCCGGGAAAACGTTCGGGATCGGTTGCCCGTTCGTCCTATTCCGTTTTGAATCTTTTCGCTTGCTAGGAGGGGTCGTCATGGTTGCCAGTAATCGTAATCACATTCGTTGCACGGTGGTCGCTGTGGAAGTAACTTCAGATCGTATTATGGCTCGCGGTGTCGCTAAAGATCTGCTCCCTTGGGCCGATCCTTATGTGGCCCAACTCATTCACAATCTTCAACAAGAAGTACGCGAAGAGCGCGAAGCGGCCGCTTCGGTTCGTCACTATCGACCGACGACCGCAACCGAAGTGTTGAGCACGAACCGACGCATTTCCGCCGTCAGGTAAAACGAACCTGCAATACAAACAAGTTCCTGGGGGATCGCCGTTTGACAAACGTTTTGCCAGGCATCGTGTGGGGTGGGGGAAACGCAAACTTGTCCGGGCGTGTTTCCAATGGCAGTACGCACGACTTGGGCCAGGGTATCGGTGTCAACGGCACGGGGATTGTCCTGATACTTAGTAACGATGAATCGATCGAAGTGAGGAACCAACTCCTCGACAATTCGTGCCACGTCTTTGTCGTGGCTAATCGAAATCACTAAAGTGCGGCGCGAGGCTTTTGGCATTTCAGCCAACGCCTCAACCAACGCACGAGCAGACGCCGGATTGTGGGCCGTGTCCAACACGATGGTTGGTTCGCCCTCAATCACCTCCACACGCCCCGGCAGTCGGGCCTGCGAAAGTCCCGCGTGCATGGCATCTGTCGAAATGCACCACCCTTGGTGCCGAAGCTCGGCGATCGTTGCTAACGCGATGGCGGCGTTTGCTGCTTGATGCGAACCAGGCATGGCAAGCTGCAAATCGCGATACGCAACTGCTTGCCCAGGTAGGTTGTAAACGAATTCCAGCAAACCGGTACCTTGGGCGTTCTTGTAGCGATAATCAAAATCTTCGCCGAGTTGAATCAACCGGCACCCATGCTCGTGCGCTAGGTTCGCAATCACTTGCTGCGGTTCGCTGGCCTGCTCTCCGCAGACCACCGGAACGCCGGGTTTGATAATACCGGCCTTCTCTCGTGCAATCGCGGCCAACGTGCTACCTAGTTGTTTCACATGATCGAAACTGATCGATGTAATCACGCTCACGGCCGGCAAACATACGTTTGTCGAATCGAGTCGGCCACCGAGCCCAACTTCAAGCACAGCCACATCAACCTGCCGCTCCACAAAATGCAACAAAGCGATAGCGGTTGTAATCTCGAAATACGTCGGGCCTCCCTGGTCGTCGCCATCTACCACGATTTCTGCGTCCATCGCTTCGGCAAGGGGCCGAATGCGATCGACGAGCGACACGAGGTCGTCGCTGCTACAAGGTTCGCCGTCCACGGCAAACCGCTCTTCGATATTCTCTAGATGCGGTGAACTGAAAACACCCGTACGATAACCGGAGGCGGTAAGAATTGCTGCGATCATGGCGCAGGTCGAGCCCTTGCCCTTGGTGCCTGCGACGTGAACGATCTTCATGCCCGCATCAGGCCGCCCGAGACGAATCAGAAGCTGCCGCATTCGGTCGAGTTTCAACGAGCGATCGTTATAGGACACGTTCACCGTGCGTTCGTAGTTGATGCGCCCAAGCAACCAATCCAATGCCGATTGCCGGTCGAAGATGCGCGCGTCGCGATCAACAAAAGTCGCCATGGCAAAGCTCTATTGCTTCCACTAACCGAAAGTCAGTGACCACACGATATTTTCAAGATGCGGTGTTTACTTTAATCTCGCTCTTCACCGAATTAGCAATAAAACACTTCTCGTGTGCTTCGTGGTGGAGATGCTCCAGTTCATCGGCACTCGGCTGCTTCTCACCACCGAACGCGATCTTGGGACTCAACGTCACGGCGTTGATCCAGGGAACACCGTTCTCTCCCTTCGTGAGAGTGCCAACCGCGCTATCTTCGTAGGAATCGACGATGAATCCGCCGCGTGCCGCATAGAACAGGAACGTGAGCATGTGGCAACTCGCAATAGAGGCCACGAAAGCTTCTTCGGGATCTACGGCGGTGGCGCTGTTGAACATCGCCGGCACCACGGAAGGCGAAGCGGCCGCTTCGACACGGATGCCGCCATCAAACTCCCAAGTATGGACGCGAGAAAATTTGCCGCCTGTGAAGGCAGCATCGCCGCGCTGCCAACGAATGGTCGCTAGGTGTTCAGACATGTTCGTTCCGCCTTACCCAAAATTGAAGTCAAGCCCACTAAATCAGCAACGCCCACGACCATGCAATCACAGCCGCTTGCGGCTTAGCGGGCATTTTTAGGCAAATCCAGTCGATCCCGTAAATCCTGTCAAAAGAAGATAAGACTATGGTGCTTTTCTTAGAACATTGCGTCTTGGCACGCTTGGTGTGAGGTATCTCACCCCAACATGCAACGCATCATTGTACCGAGAGACAGGGCAGGCCGCGCAAAAAAGAAGGGCCGACGAGGTGCGGGAATCCTCGTCGGCCCTCAGGCGGGGAGTAAATTAGGAGCCGCTTCCGGACAGCCCCAAGTTAAAAAATACGCGGGAACTCATCTGCTGAACGTCGCCCCGAGTGCTACCACGCTTGATGCACCCGCCCGCAGTTTAGCCCGGGCCGCCGTCCCACTCTTCTACCGACCACGACTAAAGCACTCCCCATGCCATACCGACTCAAACTTCAAAATCCCCGGAGACAATTGGAAGCAAGTGTTTGGCACATCGCAATTTACGCCGCATTGGCGAATTTTTCGCACACGAAATGCGAGTCCGACTTCATCCCTAGTCGTGTAAAAAGTTCCTCGCCTGTTTGTAGATGTTGGAATTTTGGGAAGGTGGATCGCGAACTTTGCCAGCAACGCAAGCGTACTCAACGTGCCAACCAGTCCATCACTTCGTGTTTCCACCAGTCGCACTTTGAGCCTTTGCGGACACGCCCTAACCCATTAAACTCGAACGCTTTGCGTTTCGTGTCGGCTGGTTTTGGCATTTTCTAGCCATCCCGCCTGCCCTGCCCCCCACAGTTGGTCCGCCATGTTGCTCGTCGAGAACGTCAAAAAGGCCTATCGAGAGCCAGATGGCAGCCTTCTCCCGATCTTGGACATTCCTCGACTCGCGGTCGAGGCCGGCGAGCAAGTTGTCATCCGCGGCCAAAGCGGCGGCGGAAAGACAACACTGCTGAACGTGATAGCAGGGCTGGCATCGGCCGATGAAGGCCGGGTCGTTCTCAACAACACCGACATCACACGCATGCCCGAAGCGGCCCGCGATCGATTCCGGGCTCGCAATATCGGCTTCGTATTTCAAACCTTCAATCTGCTGGCTGGCTTCTCGGCACTCGAAAATGTATTGCTCGGCATGACTTTCACCGGCCAACCAAGCGACTCTCAACGAGCCGCCGGTCTGCTCGAACGCGTGGGGCTCAAGCATCGGCTTACTCACAAGCCAGCCGCATTAAGCGTGGGCGAACAGCAACGCGTGGCCGTGGCTCGGGCGCTGGTCAACCGACCGGTGCTGCTACTGGCCGACGAACCCACCGCCAATGTCGATCCGGCTCACCAGCAGCATGTAATCGATCTACTACGCGAAGTTTGCCGCGACGAGAACGTGGCCATGCTGCTTGTGACGCATAGCGACGAAGTGGCACAACAATTCGACCGCGTGGAACATTTGGAAAACCTTAACCGTGCTGTCGCTGCCGTTCGCTAAGGAATTCGAGCACCATGTCGTTCTGGAAAATTGCTTGGCGAAACATGCAACAGCGAGCACTCGCGTCGTCGCTAACAGCCCTATCCATGGCGCTGGGCGTAGCACTCATGATCGCGGTCATTGTCATCTATGGCGTGGCCGTGCGGCAGTTCGAGCAAAGTGCCCGTGGCTATCACCGCATCGTGGGCGGCAAAGGCGGTGCTTTGCAGCTCGTGCTAAGCACGGTCTACCATATCGGTAAACCGCTCTATCCCATTCCATACACCTACTATCAAAAGTTTCTTCCTGGTGGCCAATTTGCCGATCTTACCTCGATCGCAATCCCCTTGTGCCTGGGCGACAGCTACGAAGCGCCCGACGGCACGTTTTACCGCGTCATCGGCACCACGCCTGATCTGTTCGACAAAATTCAATACGGCACGCACGACAATGGCTCGCCGATGAAGTACGAGTTCCAGCCGGGCGGTCGTAACTTTGTCGATGCCTCGAATCTCACCGGCGAGGAGTTCCGCAAAGCGGCGTTCGAAGCAATCGTCGGTTCCGTCGTCGCAGCTCGTTCAGGACTGAAACTTGGCGACGAAATCTATCCCACGCACGGACTCGGCGGAGAAGGGCACAAGCACGGCGGGTTCAAAGTCGTCGGCATCCTCAAACCAACGGGCACCGCCAACGATCGTGCCGTGTTCATCAACATCGACGGCTTCTATCGGTTGGAAGACCACGCCTCGAAACCGCATGACGACAAAGGTGTGGAAACGATTGCTGCAGAACCTGCCTCGGAGGTAGCAACCGCTGACACGAAAACTGCTTCCGGTGAATCCGAACACGCAGATCACGACCACGAACACGAAGGGGCCGATACACCGCTGCCCATCGACCAACGTAAAGTGACTTCAATCCTGGTGCTTTGCAACAGTCCGTTCGGCCCACAGGTTTTAGAGTCCTTTATCGACAAGGCAAACGACCCGGTCGCCCAAACGGTTGCTCCGGCCAGCGAAATCGCCGTCATGATGGACACGTTCGTAGGCCCGGTACGGCTCATCTTGCTGGTGCTCACGATCCTCATCGTCATCGTCGCCGGCATAAGCATCCTGGTAAGCATCTACAACTCGATGAGCGAACGGGCACACGACATTGCCGTGATGCGTGCGCTCGGTGCCAGCCGGGGGGCCGTCATGTCGATTGTGCTGGTAGAATCGATTCTGCTCGCCTTGTGCGGCGGGTTATTGGGCATTGTCATCGGTCACGGCCTGATCGGGCTCGTAAGCC
This sequence comes from uncultured Planctomycetaceae bacterium, assembly GCA_964618225.1. GTDB lineage: Bacteria > Planctomycetota > Planctomycetia > Pirellulales > Lacipirellulaceae > JABDGM01. The sequence continues at coordinate 42,059 of CAZTWS010000015.1, read as the reverse complement.
CTTACGTATTAGAACGTACGGGAGTCTTGCTGGCCTGGAACGAGTTCGATTGGCAGGAGCTCATCCTCATTCCGGGGCTGGTACTCTTGGCCTCGTTGGTAGGTTTTCTACCGGCTCTGGCCGCCTATCGCACCGATGTGGCCAAATCGTTAGCCGGCACCCGTTAAGCCTCGCTGTTCCGGCGGCGTGTCCCGACCGTGTTCGGCTGGGTAGAATACGGGAATACAAGGATACGGCGGCACCTCACCACTTTTGGCAGGGAAAGCAATGAAGCTCGGATTTCGCCCCCAAACGCTCATCATCGTCACGATCGCATACATTTCATTTGCGCGTGCTGTCGCGCTTGCATGCCCGTTCTGCGATGCGCCCGCGCAAACGCTCAGCGAAGAAACCGCCTCGGCCGATGCCGTAGTGCTTGCCAAACTCGTCAAGGAGGCCCCGCCCACGACCGACGCCGCCGATCCGAATAGCGGGACCGCAACCTTTGAGATCATCGACGTGCTGCGCGGAAAAGACCACGTGGGAGATGCTAAAGAAATCAGTGCAGTTTATTTTGGGGAACCCAACAAAGAACAAAATTTCATGATCACGGGCCTCGGCACCGAGAGCCTCGATTGGACAACCCCGCTGCCACTCTCCGAAGCGGCTGTCGACTACATGCGCAAACTGCCGGCTCTGCCTGCCTCTGGTGCCGATCGACTAGCGTTCTTCCAAGAATATTTAGAAAACGCCGACCCGCTACTCGCTCAAGATGCTTACGACGAATTTGCCCGCGCTTCCTATGAAGACGTGCAAGCGCTTGGTCCGCGAATGTACCACGACAAGCTAATTCAATGGATTACCGACCTGGAAATCAATCCGAGCCGTCGCCGCCTTTACTTTACCATGCTCGGCGTATGCGGCGGTCCAGAGGACCTACCCATTCTTGAATCGATGATCGTTTCTGATTACTCAAAAATGGAGCCAGCGATTCTAGAAATCACAAGCACCGGCCTCGGAATGGGCGGCCCCATTTGTTTGGCCGGTTGGCCCGAAGTCGTGGAACAAGAAGAACGGCAGAAGAAACTCGGGCTCGATGCGCTCGTTGCATGTTACCTCACGCTACGTGGTGGGGAAGGTCTCGACCTTGTGGATGATCGCTTCTTGAAAGATCCGAAGGTCGATTACACATATATTTACTCGACGATCATGGCACTCCGCTTTCACGGCGACCAAGATACGAACGCGGTGCCGAAAGATCGTCTCATGCAGTCGATTCGTTTACTGCTCGATAATTCAGATTTCGCCGATCAGGTGATTCTCGATCTATCGCGTTGGCAAGATTGGTCTGTGCTTGACAAATTGGTGGAGATGTTCAAGTCGGCCGATGAAAAAAGCTACGTGCGGCAACCTGTTGTGACGTATCTAACCGTGGCGGCCGAGCAGCCGGGAGATGTGGGCACTCGTGCCGCCGCGGCACTCAAGCAACTCGAAGAATTCGATCCCGACACCGTAAAGCAGGCCCGCAGCCTCATGGCGTTCGGTGCCCTGGCACGCGCTAAGCCTGTCGATCCAGAAGCCGCCTTGGCTGGCGACGCGAGACCGAAAGCCGAAGCATCAGACGACCAGGCGTTCTCCGCAACCGCCGCCGATAATGAGACCGATCCTTCAGACATTCCCGACCCGGCTGAGTATGAAGAAGGAGAGCAAAACACTGCTAACGCGAATTCCCAGGCCGGCGCTGAGTCTGGCAACAGTTCGCCCACCGCTTCGACGCCTAAATCCCCAAAGGATACTAAACTAGCCACCCAAACCACCGCGGTAGCTCAGAGCGCCTCTGCTACTCAAGCCGCAAGCCCAGAGGCAACCACTTCCACCCCGCGCCCGCTATTGATCATCGGCATCCCGCTCCTCGCGGCAGCCGTTTTCATGGGCTTGTACTGGGCCATCCTGCGAATCGGCGCGGTGTAACCAACCAGGCCAGCCAACCATCGAGCAAATGTGATATGTCCATGAGTTCCGCGACATTCGATATGGATACAACGAATGGTGTCGACGACACCATGCAATACCGCGCACTCCACACCGGAGCCGTCATTGGCTTTGTGCTTTCGTTGCTGCTGCTTGTGTTTACAATCATCGCGGCCGGAAATTCGCCCGAAGCCTGCGTCGCTATTTCGGCGCTCAACGCGGCTCCGTTGAGTCTTTGCCTTTGGTCCCTGGGACGCATTCGCCGCGAACCTGAAGTTTACACAGGCAGGCCGTTGGCTCTCATCGGTGCGGTCATCTCGGCCATTTGCCTTGTGGCCGGCACGTTGTTTGGCAGCTACGAATATGTTACCGAAGTGCCCGAGGGTTACGCCCGCGTTTCATTCGCTGGAATGAAACCCGACGAGTTAGAAGAGCGGGGCGGGGTCGTTGTCCCCAAGCATATCGCCGACCTGGATGGCAAAAAGATCTTCATCAAGGGCTACATTCGCCCCGACTCGATTTCGGTGTCCAAAGGCATCGATCGTTTCTTGCTGGTTCGAGATAACAACCAATGCTGCTTTGGCGACATATCCACGATCAAATACTACGACCAGATCGATGTCGACATGGTCGGCTCGCGACGGGTCGACTATCACCAGGGCGTTTTTCGTATTGGCGGTATTCTGAAGGTCAATCCCGAGAACTCCCGGCCCGGTTCCGCAAAGCCGGTGTTTAGCCTGGAAGCCGATTACACTAACTAATTGCCTCGCCCGCTCACTTTATCAGCCTCTCCAACCGAACCCACGAATTTCCATGCAACGGATTGTTTATCGATTACTATTCGTGGCGGGGCTAGCCGGACCGCTGCTCACCACATTCGCGGGCTGCGGTTCGGCCGATGTTGAATCTTCCCCAACGCAGCCTGCGCAAACCTCGGCGGCCGATCCGAGTGTGGTCGAAACGGCTGTCCAATCGCAAGCCAACCTTAAACCGGGCACAAAAACAGTCGCCCTCGAAAAAGCAGGCGATAAACCTTACGACAAATCGTTCGACGACCTTCGTTTCGACATTGAAGTCGGCCAGCCGTTTCGACCTGAAATGCTTCCCGAAAGCATCGAGCAGATGAAAAATCAGCGGATCCGCATTCGCGGATTCATACTGCCCACACCGCAAAGTCGCGGCATTACCGCGTTCGTACTGGTGCGTGATAATCAACAATGTTGCTTCGGCCCCGGTGCCGCGCTTTACGATTGTATCCTCGTCGAAATGAACCCGGGCAAAACGGCCGAGTTCACGATTCGCCCCGTCACGGTCGAGGGCACCTTCGACATCAACGAGGTTCGAGGGCCAGACGGTACACACCTCGCCATCTACCGCCTCGCCGCGGATAATATTAAGTAAGCAGCAGGCAACCAGAGCATTTTCGAGCTTGCATTCCGAGGTTTTTCGACGCCATTACCAGGCCTTTAGCGGCGGCGGTAACGCCGTCCAACCAGCTAACGGCATAACAGAACGGTAAACCCGAAAGACACACTCGGGCAACTACTCGTCGCCGCTCAACCCAAGTTTCGACAACCACCTTCGCCGGGGCGCGCCTGGTGCCGGCGCGCCATTCGGGCACACTTCCTGGCGAAGTAATTCCAATTCGGCTCGCGATTCGTCGATTTCAACACGCTCGCGGGCAATTTTCGCTCGTTCGACGGACAACTCTAACTCGGCAGCACGTAGAGCCGCTTCTGTCTCTCGCTCCATTTGAGCGATTTTAGCTCGGTGTTCGGCAATCACTTCGTCTGCGTCGAGCAACTCGTTGACTCGCTGTGCGTTCTCTTCGGCGATCGAACAGGTCGCGCCTTCTAAAGTGTGCTCGATCTGCGATTTAAGCTCTTTGATCTCGCGATCTTTTTGAGCAATGATCGTATTGGTCATCTCGATCGTCTTGGAGATGCGAGCCCGTTCCTGCTGACGGTCCGGGTCATGCTCCGGCTCACCTTCATCCTCCAGGCTGGCCAATAGCCGCCGCTTCTGGGACTCCCAGTCCATGCCTCCTGAATCGGCCACGTGCGACGATTTATTGTTATTGGCAGCCGTAGCGGCTAGCTGAGATTCCAAGGCCGCATTCTTCGTCTTCAATTCGCGAACATCTTCCACAGCCAGCTCGAACCGACGCTGCAAGTCAGCCATCTGTTGCTCGGTATGAGGATCCGTCGCAATAGCCGGCGTGTTCTCCAGCGCTTCGATCCTCTCGGCAAGCGCATCTCGTTCGGCACGCAACGCCACAAGCTCGGCCGAGTCACTGGCATTGGCTTCGGGACGACTCGATAGCTCCTGCTCTAAATCGCCAATCCGTTCTCGATAACGCTGTACGTCCTCCAGCGCCAGGGTAAACTTCTGTTGCACTTCGTCACGTTCTGACTCTAGTGCCGCACGAGCATCGCCCCATTCAGTACGCTGATCGTCCCATGCCGCGTGTTGCTCGCGCAGTTTAAGCTCGAAATCGGACAACTGGCGAGCCCATTCCTCCCGAGCACGCTTTTGCTCGGCTTCGAGGTTAGCTGCTTGACGATTAAGCTCGTCGCGAACCGATTCCAATTCGGCCTTTTCGATAGCCCACTGTTCTTTCGCAACCGCGTATTCGCCCACCAAACTGTCGTGTGCGCTTTTTAACTGAACGATGTCAGTAGCAGTTTCATTCTCGGCCTGCTGAGCGTTCGCGACGGAAGCGACGATCGTTTCGAGCTGACTGGTAACGGCTGCTTCGATTTCAGCCGCTTGCTCCCGACTTTTGGCGATTGCCGACTGCGCACGTGCCTCTAGCTCGCGCAGCGCCTCGGCGGAGCGAGCGGCAAGCATTTCGGCATCGTGCGTTTTGGAAGTGTCGGCCATGATGTACGTCAAGAATCTCGCCCAACCGCATCGCGCACTATGAGCGCGAGCGCCACATACGAAGTTGCATGTCGCGGCAAAACGAGAGCGTAACTCGCCGCTTGGCAGCAGTTTACGCAGGATCGATTGCGAGAACCGCCTACATCGCCCGCGGCCGCGGACAACATAGATATTCCCAACGGTATATAGGCCGCCGATGGCCTCGGGTCAAAAGTCGATTTCTAGCTGGTATCGATCGTGAGGATTCTAGCGTTTATGCCATGTTCAAAAGGAAATGTTCGACAACGTAGTGGTCTGTCCATAGTCATTTGATGGGTGGCATGCTTACCCGCTACCGCGTGAAAGCATGCCACCCATCAATTCAAGACTGACAGAACAGTAGAGCACTTTTCAAGTTTGCGTTCCGAAAACACTCAGACTGATACACGAACTTGAAAAGTGCTCTAATCGTGCAGCGAATCGATCTCATGGCGAAAATGATCCGCAATCACTTCCCGGCACAGGCTAAGCTTCGGCGTCATTTCTCCCTGCTCAATTTGGAACGGCCGTTTAAGCAACACAAAACTCCGAACCTGTTCTTCGTGAGAAGCATCGGCCAGCAATCGAGAGCACTCTTGAACGATCTTATCTCCGTCTCGATATTTTCCATCACTCAATGTCCCTGCATTGGCAGGCACAATCAATGCTCCAAGATACGGCTTGCCCTCTCCAAACACGGCCGCCTGCTCGATCAGCGGCGAAGCGGCTAGTAGCGACTCGATTCGCGCCGGATGCACCTTCTTACCGGTGCTCAACACGATCATTTCTTTTTTGCGGCCCGAAATTGTGAGATAGCCATCGGCGTCCAAACTGCCCAAGTCGCCCGTGTGCAGCCAGCCGTCACGGATCACATCTTCCGTTCCCGCAGCATCTTTCCAATAGCCGAGCATGACGTTTGCCCCGCGAGTGAGTACTTCGCCATCCTCTGCGATTCGCAACTCCACCTCTTCCACCGGCACACCGACAGAACCGGCCCGTCGCTTCTGGCTAGTTGATGCCGTGATGACGGGCGACGACTCGGTCAATCCGTAGCCCGGCAAAACGGGAATCCCACAATGCTCGAACCAAGCTTCCACCTCGGGCGACAACGGCGCGCCACCACAACACAGCATTTCTATGCATCCACCGAAATAAGCCTTCAATCGACTCGCCTGTTCGTTCGGATCACTACATGAGGCTCGAATACGATCTGCCACCCGTTGATACAGATAGGGCACTGCATTGAAAGCCGTTGGCCGAACAAGCTGCAAATCTCGTGGCAACGTCTCGCGACCTTCGCCAATCACGAGCCCGCTTCCGCGGTAAACCCACGTATACAAATCGCACGTGCGAGCATAGATATGGCTCAGCGGCAGAATGTTGAGCCGCACCTGATCAGTATCCGCGCCGAACGCATCCGCGGTTGCCGCCGCGTTAGAAGCCAAATTCCGCTGGCTGAGCATGACGCCGCGCGGCTTGCCCGTGGTACCCGATGTGTACAGAATTGTCGCTAGAGCTTGCGTGGCACTGCCAGCCACTGGCGAATTGCTCTCAACCGCGGCACTACCACCTTTATCCAGAGGCCTTTCTACAGTTCCGTGGAATGCGTTCTGCACGAATCCGCCATGTTCGTAGCTCCACAATTTCATGCCGGAAGGAACGCGATCGGCAATCTTAGCGAGCAGGGCGGCGGAAGACACGATGACCAATCGTGCCTCGCAATCGGCAATCTGCGCTGCCAACTGTTCTCCCGAAAGAGAAACGTGCATCGGCACATGCACGGCTCCTGCCAAATGCAGCGCTAAATCGGTAATAACCCATTCATACCGATTCTCGGAAATGTGGGCGACACGATCACCCGTTTGCACGCCGGCGTTCAACAACTGCACGGTGAAATGCGTGGCCTTATCAAAAACCTCGCGCCAAGTATGCCACTCCAACTGGCCGTCTCGAATGGAACCCAGCGCTGGCTCGCCCCCACGGCGCGTAACTGTATCGACCAAAAAATTCGGAATCGTTTGCAACGATCGGGAGAAATACATCCCGCCATGATTGCCGAATCATCCACGCAATGCAAACAAGCCCGCAATCAAACGTTCAGCTAGTGCCACTGCTGACTCGCCCAGCAGTGCGATTGACGGCCGTCAGCTTGCAGTAGGAAGTAGAGCAGCGCAGTAGCCTATAACGCGCAGGATTAAATGATTCATTGCAAAAGATGCAGCAAGGTCGAGGTTGGAAGAACACTGCTGGGCAAGCCAGCAGTAGCACCAAACAAAACCTAGAAAATCCGCTGTAGATTGATCTCCGCCAACGCCACGGGATGAGTCAAACCGAAGTTATTGAGCACTTCCGGATGCACTTCGCCAAGGATGCCGATCGATTTCCCCTCGACTGCGATCGACGCGGCTCGCCCTTCAACAAACGTGCCTTGGTTAATCGCCGCATACTCGGCCTGCCAGCCTAGCTCTCTCAACATGGCATCGACCACGCTACGCGCCGTGGCAAAACCACTGTCGCGTCCTGTTTCCACAAAGGCCACGTGACGCTTTTCCGCAGCCCCCGTCGGTGCCGAGTCGTCGAGTTCCACCACGTTATCGATTTCAAACAATCGCTGTGGCATCGGTCGACGGCGATTCTCGCGCAGTGCCTCGAACAACCCGCCCAAGAGGTGGCTACGCACCACGTTGTACGCCTTGAGCTTGGGGTTCGCCACTTCGGTGTAACGCGCCGGTTTCTCGATGCGAAGCCGCTCGTACTGAAATTCCTCGGTCGTCAGCGGCAAACTCATGATTTCGCTATACCCAAGCCCGATCAGAATCTGACGAACTCGCTCGCTGATCGTTTCCTCAGGCCGCGGCGTACCAACCGTCATCGACCGCACAAGCCGCGGCTCGATGTTGGCATAGCCATAACCAATTGCCACATCCTCCAACAAATCAACCGGATGGCGAATATCCGTGCGATACGGAGGATACAACACCGAATACGTCACATCCGAGCCGCCACTTTCCGCACTCTCACTCCCCGCTCCTCGCTCCTCGCCCCTCGCTTCTCCAACATCGAATCGCATTTTTCGTAGCGAATCCGCCAACGATTTTTCATCAAGCGGCAACCCCAACCAGCGTTTCGCTTCCGTCAGGCTCACGGTTGCAGAGCGCGGCGTAAGATCCGGCGTTGTGCGTTTGGTTCTGTCGGCATCCACGATGGTAACCGTTTCCACTTTGCCACCGATTTCCGCCAACGAACACACGAGCGTATCGAGCGACTTCGTAACCGCCGCCTGGCTAATGCCCGTCACGTCGATGAACACACGCTTCGAGCCTTGCTTGAGCTTGGTCTCTTCGCTGTTGATGATCGGCGGCATCGATAGCACTTGCCCCTTGCTATCCACAAGGGCAGGGTAACGCTGGTGGTCGGCTAACAACTCGGCATATGCCACCCCTTTTGGGTGCGATTCCAAAATCTGCCGACCCGTCATTTTCTTGCCCGGCATTCCGAGCGGCACGAACGAGTCTTTGTCCGGGTCAATCGTCCGATAGCTGATCGGCGGCGTAATCGTCGAAAGATCATACACACCGATCGACGCCAGCTTACGATCGCGGCCCACGCCCCAGTGCAGGTTCTCCTGCAACTTCATAATCGCTATCAGGCTCGTCTCATCCACCGGCGGAAGCGTCATTACCGCGCATGCCATGAACGGCCGATAACTCGATGCGGCATGCAACGACTTATCGATGGTTACCGTGATGCCCGAATCCTTTGCAGCGTAGCGGGGCAAGCCACGCTCGATCCCCAGCGTGCCGCGCAGCGCGCGGGCCAAACCGCCCACGTCAAACAAATCGGGCCGGTCGGCCAGCAAGTCGAGTCGCAGCACCTGCTTCTCACCAGCCGCTTGGAAGGCCTCCTCCGATTCAAAACCGCAGAAACCGCACGCCTTCACTTCTTCCTGCCCCAGCGGATTTTCCACAAGCGAACCACACTGCGGGCATCGGCCATATAGAATATCCACGATGTCTTCCACATCGCAGCCGATCTGCTCCAGCGACTCACGAATCGTTTCCGTCTCGAACGGCTTACCAAGCAGGCGATTGAGCCACGCCAGATCAATGTTCACTATCGGCATAGCGGCACCTCTTCGAGCGCATCGAGGCTCGGCCGATACAGTTCGCGAATATCCGACAGTCCAAACCGCAACATGGCAAGGCGTTCGATCCCAAGCCCCCAAGCAAGCACCGGATACTTGCAGCCGAGCGGCAGCGTAACTTCCGGCCGAAAAATCCCAGCACCACCCATTTCGAGCCACTTGCCGCGCGACTCCATATACACCACCACATCCACGCTCGGCTCGGTGTACGGATAGAACGCCGGCTTGAACTTCACCCGGCCGAATCCCATCTTCGAATAAAACTCTTGCAACGTGCCCATCAGCGAGGCGAGGTTGGCTTCTTCATCGATGATGATGCCATCCACCTGATGGAACACGGGCAAGTGCTTGAAGCTGATCGTTTCGTTGCGATAAGTCCAACCCACGCAGAAAAACTTGCCCGGCGGATTCGGATTCGCGGCCAGCGCCCGAATCGTGGCCGCCGTCGTGTGCGTTCGCAGCACGACCTGCTCCGAGCGCTCGGGGCTCCACTTGTACCCCCAACCTTCGCTGCCCGTTTCCCAACCATCCTCATGTGTGCGTCGAACGGGCTCGGTGATTTTCGCCTCCGGCAGCGGCGTCGATGCCGGGTTCCGCATGTAAAACGTATCCTGCATCTCGCGGGCCGGATGGTCTTGCGGCTGAAACAACGCATCGAAGTTCCAAAACGCCGACTCGACCATCGGCGACACGACTTCAGCGAATCCCATTTCCAAAAACGCGCGGCGTGTTTGCTCGATGATCTTCCGAAGCGGATGAATCTTGGCCGGGTAAACGTCTTTCGCCGGGAGCTTCACGTCGTAAGGACGAAGTTTGATTTCCCGCCACGCCCCCGATTCGATATCCTCAGGCGTCAGCGAATTCCGCTCGATGATTTTGCGAACGGTACCTTTGGAGAGGGCCTCTCGCCCCTTTTCGCTCAACGAAAGCGTGCGCAGAGTGCGCTGCTTGATCTTCGCAAGCTCCGGCCGCTTGCCCAGCAACTCGCGGATTTCGTCCGGCTTCGCACCGGCCGGCAAATCTTCCAAGTAGCAGCTTTCTTTCCACTGAAGCTGATTCAGCAAATCGATATCTGCTTGCGCCGGAGCAGTTTTAGCCTTACCCGAGTCGGTGAGACGTATGACCAAGCCACTCGGCTCTTTCACTCGCTCCAACAACTGTCGCGCCGCGCCCCACTTGAGAGCATCGTTGACGGCCACACCGGCGTCCTTCGCCCAACCGGCGAAATCGCCCATCGCAACGGTGCCACCTTGCTGCTTCAAATACTCGGCAGCACGCAGCTCAGGAAGCCCCGCGTTGAACAGCGCCTCGGCACCGTCGCTGATAGAAATCTGGTGCTTCTTATGCTCGATAACGTCGAAGTATCCACCACTGACCGCCTCTGTTGCAGCCGCAGATACCTGCGCTTGATCGACCCCGGCAACGCGAGCAACTTCGCCTAGTTCGATAGGCCCCTGCTCCTTCACCGTTTCCCAAACGGAGTAAGCAGTTTCATTGAGCAGGATTTCGTCGGGCATAGCAGCGAATGACTAGCGAATGACTGTGCGTCCCCTCGGAGCTTTAGAATGATTGACCAAATAGCACCGCTTGCGGTTTAGCGAGGTTTCTCAAGTCAAAGCCCCATTCCGGCTGAGAACCATCACCAATCCTGACCGAGGCCAATGTTTCAGGCTGCCGCTAACGTCACTTCAGAGCTAACAAACTAGATCCCTGAAGCAGCCGCAGCACTACGCAATCGCGGCCTTCGCTTGCTCGACGATCGCATCAAATGCGGCCGGATCGTGAATTGCCAACTCGCTCAACGACTTGCGATCAAGCGTGATATTCGCTTTGATGCAACCGTTGATGAATTCGCTGTATCGCAAACCGCGTTCACGGCATGCGGCGTTGATGCGGATAATCCACAACTTGCGGAACTCGCGCTTACGTACACGACGATCGCGGAAAGCATAGGCTTCCGCACGAACGAGCGTTTCCTTAACGCTACGAAGCAGGCGGCGGCGACCGCCCGTGTAGCCCTTGGCTCGTTTGAAGAGCCGATTGTTCTTGCGTTTACGTGGAACGCCGGCAGTAGTTCTCATCGAAGGAACTTTCTCGATTCATGGCGTGCCCAGGCCCCCGTCGCTTCCAACGCGTTGGGTGTTATTTGGTGCCCGGCAGGCTTGTATGTGTAGGTCAGGCTTTCCAGCCTGACTTATCTGGATGGTGGGACTCTGGGTTTGTGTCAGGCCAGAAAGCCCGACCCACTGCTTAGTAGCTATTCCCAGCAAGCGCCTTCTTGATGGCCTTGCCCATGCCCTCACCAAGGGTCACGGTGCCACGCAACTGACGAATACGCTTCTGGCTCTTGCGGGCCGCCAAGTGGCTGGTACCGGCCGAGCGATGCTTGATCTTACCGCTCGCCGTCAATCGGAAGCGCTTCTTGGTGCCTTTATGAGTCTTTTGCTTGGGCATGGTAGTGACGTCTTGCTTGCGCCGATGGTTTCAATGGGAATCCACCAGTCTATCGAACCGCCAGCTTTCAGAAAAGGGGGATCCCACAGGTCAAGCTTTCCAGCCTCACGCCACTTGACCAAATTCCGCCCAAGAATGTCAGGCTGGAAAGCCTGACCTACGGCTACTTCGGCGCAAAAATCACCACAATCCGCCGACCCTGCATTTGCGGCGACTGCTCCAGCTTGGCTACCTCTTCCAGTTCCTTCTGCAGGCGTTGCACCACCTTGTAGCCCTCGTCCACGTGGGCATTCTCGCGGCCTCGGAAGATGACCGAGAAAATCACCTTGTCCTTCTGTGCCAAAAACTCCTTGGCGCGATTCACCTTCGTCATCAGGTCGTGATCGCCGATTTTCGGTCGCAGCCGCAATTCTTTGTTCTTGCTGTGGTGCGTGTGGCCCTTATGCTGCCGCTTTTTCTGCTGATATTTGAATTTGCCGTAGTCCATGATACGGCAAACCGGCGGCTTTTCCTGCGGAGCCACCTCCACAAGGTCTAAACCGGCTTCGCGGGCTCGCTGCAAGGCATCGATGGTCTCGATGACGCCTAAAACTTCTCCTTCAGGGCCGATGACTCGAATCGGCGAGACACGGATCTGCTCATTGATCCGCTGTGCTTTACGATCGACGGTGATGGCAAGGACTCCTATTGGGTGGGGAAACAGGTGAGCTGGCAAGCAGGGAAATCGGCACCGTTGCCAAGCCACACACCTTCATTCAAAATCTTGGCTGCGCACTCGGGGTTCGTCAACACAACCCGAATAATTTTACCGGGCTTTATAATCCTTAATACTCATTTTGGGTATCGCGGTCCGGCTGTACGGCGGCCTGTCGGGCTGCTACCTGCCGCACTGTTTTTGCTTTGATCTCACCTCGCAGCTTCTTAATGGCCGCTTCAAGGGGCATTGCCCCCAAATCGCCTTCCAGCCGGTCACGAACCGAAACGGTGCCACCCTCCCGATCTTTTTCTCCAACGACAAACATATACGGAATCAACTGAACCTGCCCCTCGCGAATCTTGGCGTTCAATTTCGCCCCGCGATAATCGCCCGTCACACGCAGCCCGGCCTCGGCCAGCTTTTGTTCGACCTCGCGCCCGTACGCATCCGACTTTTCGCTCACCGTCAGCACCCGAACCTGCTCCGGAGCAAGCCACAGCGGGAACGCACCCGCGAAATGCTCGATCAACACGCCCACAAACCGCTCCAGCGACCCTAACGGAGCGCGATGGATCATGGCCGGCTGGTGCGGCTGATTGTCGGCCCCAATATATTCGAGCCCGAACCGCTCTTTGCTCGGCAAGTTGTAATCGAGCTGCACCGTGCCAAGCTGCCACTCGCGGCCAATGCAATCGGTCACCACGAAATCGACCTTCGGCCCGTAGAATGCCGCCTCGCCCGGCTCGATCGACATCGCGGGCAAGTTCATCGACTCGCACACCGCCTGGATCGCCGCCTCCGCGCGATCCCAAACAGCCGCGCCGCCCACGTACTTCTCGCTATTCGGATCGCGGAAACCAAGTCGAACGCGATATTCGTTCATACCAAGCGATGCCAGCACCTTCTGCGTCATCTCGATGCAGTTGCGAAACTCGCCAGCTACCTGCTCGTCGGTGCAGAAAATGTGCGCGTCATCCTGCGTAAAGCCGCGCACGCGAGTCATGCCCGACAACTCGCCCGATTGCTCGAAACGATACACGGTTCCAAACTCGGCCAGCCGCACCGGCAAGTCGCGATAACTTCGCGGCTTCGCTTGGTAAATCATGATATGGTGCGGGCAGTTCATCGGCTTGAGCAGGAATCGCTCGCCGTCCTCGAACTCGATCGGCGGAAACTGGCTATCGCTGTAATACGGAAAATGCCCCGAAATCTCATATAGCTCCACATGCGCGATATGCGGCGTGTAAACCGCATCGTAACCGCGTGTCCGTAGCTCCGACTTGATGTAATCCTCAAGCGTCTGCCGCACGATCGCCCCCTTGGGCAACCACAGAATCAGCCCTGAACCAACCGTCGGATTAATCGTGAACAGTTCCAACTGCTTACCCAGCACCCGATGATCGCGCCGCTTCGCTTCGGCCAACTGCTCCAGGTGCGCATCCAGTTCCTTCTTGTCGAAGAATGCGGTGGCATACAGCCGTTGCAACTGGGGCCGTGCCGCGTCGCCCTTCCAATAAGCGCCCGCGACAGACAACAGCTTGAACGCGCCGCCAATGTGGCCCGTGCTGGGAATGTGCTTGCCACGACACAAATCAATAAACTCGCCCTGCCGATAAAACGAGAGTGATTTCTCTTCGCCTAAGCCGGTTTCAATGTGCTCGACCTTGAACTCCTGCCCTAACTCCTTCACCAGAGCGAGCGCCTCCTCACGAGGCATTTCCAGCCGCTCGAACTTCTCGTCTGCCTTGACGATCTTCTGCATCTCGGCTTCGATGCGAGAAAAGTCATCTTCTGAAAGCGTTTGCGGCAGCGCAAAGTCGTAATAGAAACCGGTGGCGGTGGTCGGCCCAAAGGCAAGCTGCACGCCGTCATACAACCGCATCACGGCCTGCGCCATCACATGCGCGGCACTATGACGCATCACAGCCAGCGACTCCGGATCCTTCTTAGTCAACAACCGCAACTGCACTTCTCCACCGACCGGAAGAGGCGTATGCAGGTCAACAAGCTGACCATCCACTTCGGCTAGAACTGCCGCCTTTGCCAACCCCGCGCCAATTCCCTTTGCCACGTCGTACGACGATGCGCCATCATCGAATTCTTTACGACTTCCATCTGGAAGCTGAACAGTAACCATAGATATCGCTTGAGTTGGAGACTAAGGAACTCTAACAAAACCGGCGGGGGACTGTCCCAATTTTGCGGAGTCTTCGCAGCAAAATGGGACTGTCTCCCTCTCTCAGTCGGTTTTGTTAGAGTTCTTAAGCCAGCGGGGCTGCCGATCGAGAAACGACCATTTGCGACGTGCATTTGTAGTCCCCCTTTGCATAGCAGTAAAGCGGAATGAATTGCCAGAGATCAGCCCTGCCCACGACCATTGCGATCCCAGCCGCTAGCGGCTTAGCGGATTTTTTTAGGTAAAGCCCCACAGATCCGACAAGGAGCAAGTTAACGACGTCACTTCCCTTAAGGAACGTGTTTTCAAAATCACCCTCCTTGTAGGGCGGAGCTAGGGGAGGGTTCGCAAGCCTTACTCCCCACTGCGTCTTTGCTTGCCTTTCCCCAAAGCGAAGCGAACTCTAAAACACGCTCTCACAGTAATTTAGAACCATTCTGCTAGGTTGAAAACATGTTGTAGAGGCGTATTCGAACCCCCTGCACGCCAATTTCTGGCATCCCCCCCTCTCCCTTTTAGCTACCCCGCATCTCCTCCTTTTTCTGCCTCTAAATCCCAATTTCTTAAAAAATTTCTTAATAATTGTTGCCATCCCCCATCCCACCCGATATAGTGGGGCTTGGTTGTGATGGTAGGGGAGTTCTTATTGCGGTCTTCCCCTCCTAATGTGCGATCCACGCTGGGGCTAGTTTTTCAAGCGTTTTACTAAAGAATTGCAGGTGCTCGTGATGAAGATTCAAAAGATGTTCCTTTGTGCGATAGCTGGCGCTATCTGTGCCGTTATCATTGGTGCAACCTCCAGCTCAGCCGCTCTGCTGGAAATCAATTTCACCGGCATGAACCTGCGTTACGATGGCACGGCCATCTATGACGCTGGCAACAGCAATACCACAGCTAGCTCCAATCCGGCCCAGGCCGATCCGCTTATAACCGTCGATTTTCTTGTCGATGGAAGCCTCGTCAATACCATCACTACCAACTCGTTTATCGATCTGTATATTCCCGACGTGGTGAATATTCCCTCTACGCCAAATACCGTTTTCAATATCACAACGGTCGGTAACCCTGGCTTTTTCGATTTGCTATTTGGTTCCCCCATCGCCACCGAATTCCTCGCATTAGACCTGAACGAAGTCACTATTTTCTACAACGACGTCGCTGGTATCGTGCAATTCACGCTAGGAGCGGCTGTGGCACAAATCGATACACAGAACTTGCCGTTCGGACTGCAAATCGGCGAACCGGTCGCCGTTACATTTAGCGCGAACATCCAAAGCAGAACCTCTGCCGGCGGCTTCATTACCAGCTTCACAACTGGCTCGGGCTCCGGTAACGTCGAAGGACCACTCGTCCCAGAACCCGCCACATGCGGTTTCATGATCCTGGCTGGATTAGCCGTCTTGGGCTATCGCCGAGTGCGTTAAGCGCCGTCAGCTTTTGGGCTTACTTTAAAAACAAAAAAGCCCTGGGCGAGCCGCCCAGGGCTTTTTTGTTTGCCTGCATGATCGCCGCCAAAACAAAATCTTTAGCGGCGGCGGCCACGCCGTCCAACCAGCGAACGGCAGCACAGAACGTAAACTTAAAAACGCTCTAAATCGACAACGCCCACCGCAGCCGCTTGCGGCTTAGCGAGTATTTTTTTTCAGGCAAAGCCCCCCGCCCCGCCGGAACGGTACGGCTACCAATTCAGCCCAAACTTCTCTCCACCCGAGGGGCCACCAATACCGCCCTTGAGATTCGCAACACGCTTCTTCGGCGGCTGGGGGGCGTCTGTCGGCAACGGCGTATCTTCGTCGGCCACTTTTTGTTGGCCCGCTTTAATGGGCGGCTCCATAAGCGCCTTCAGCGACAGGCTGATCCGCTGCTTTTCGGAGTCCACCGAAAGCACCTTCACTTCCACCTCTTGGCCCTCGCTAAGCACATCGCTCACACGGAATACCCGGCCGTGAGCCAGTTCTGAAATGTGAACCAGCCCCTCAACGCCCGGTGCCAATTTCACAAAGGCACCAAAATCCATCACGCGCGATACGGGGCCCGTCACCCGTGCCCCCACCGCGAATTTCGACTCGGCCTCGTTCCACGGGTTGTCACCCACTTCACGGTAAGAAAGGCTCAGCTTGCCGGTTTCCTTGTCGATCTTTTCGACACGCACTTTCACCTTCTGCCCCACCTCAAGCACTTCGCTGGGGTGCTTTACACGGTCCCAACTCAACTGGCTGATGTGGATCAAACCATCAATCCCACCCAAGTCCACGAACGCGCCGAAGTCTTTCATGCTCCGCACGATGCCTTCGCGAAGCTGCCCAGGAGCAAGCGCGGCCAGCAACTTCTCGCGATTTTCACTCCGCTCACGCTCCATCACCGCTCGGTGGCTGAGCACCAGGTTTCGCCGATCGCGGTTGGCTTCGGTCACCACGCACGCCAACCGCTGCCCCAAATAATCCTCGGGGTTCTCCACCCGATAAACCGAAACCTGCCCCATCGGGATGAACCCACGGATACCGGCCACTTGGCACTCCAGGCCGCCCTTGTTGCTGCCCGTAACGGTCACTTCAAGAATCTGCCCCTCGCTCACCTCATCCCAATTCCCGATATCTACCGCCGCAGTTGTTCGGGAAAGCTCGTAGAGGCCTTCGTCCGCATTAAAACGGGCTACCACCAATTCCAGGTCGCTGCCTTCCGTGGGCGGCGTGTCCTCGAACTGCCGCAACGGCACCACGCCCTGGTTAGGGCCGCCCAGGTCAATAAAAACGTCGTCACCATGAATTCGTGCGACGCGACCGGTTACGCGACTTTCGGGAGCAATCTCTGCGGTTGGCGCTTGGCCACCCGCTTCCGTCATCAAGGCCTCGAACGACAAATCGCCTAGAGCCGCCGCGTATTCGGCTTCCATCTCTGGCGTCAACTGATCGCGGATATTGGGCGGCGGATAATGCTTCGGTTCTTTTTTCGGGGGCGGGGCGGCGGAAGTCACCGGCATAACGGGCTTCGCTTTCGCCTCCGTGGAAGCATCCGACTCGCGTTGAGAGCCAATCTGAATTCTCTGGCTAGGCCGGGACTCGTTCGCAACACTTGCTTCCGCCTGTGTTGCCACGTTTTCTTCCGCCGGCAACGATGTTTCGTCCGCGTTCATTCCAATCAAACCCTGGGGTGAAAAGTCGGTTAATCGTAGCAAATTCACCAGCCAAGCCATAGCGGATGCTGCCGAATCCCAGAATCCTTTCAAGGCAATTTGCCGCACCCAGAAACAAACTCCAGTAGCCGATCCGCATCCGCGCTCGATCGCAACTCAATAACTTTCAGGTGGTTGTAAACCGGGTCTTCCAAGTGTTTGCGGTACCCTTTCCGGTGCCGACCATGCGTGCGGATTGCCCAAAGCAAAACGGAATCGCGGCTGAAGAAAGACAACCGAAACGTTTCTCGATTCCCAGCGAAAAGCGGCGTTCTAAAGAGGCAACGCGAAACCGTCCGCCTCAAAGCGCGGCCTAACACCATCCCCAGCGGGTAGTTAAGTCAAACAACGCATGTGCCCCTCGACCAAACGATGTCTCGAACCGAGCTATAGTTGCCGTCACAAATCCAACTATCTGGGCTCGTTGCTTCGTGAACCCTTTGCCGAAAAACCTCCGGCTCCACGGGAGTCCAATTCGGCCCCCAATAAAGAGAATCTAATTCGATGTGCTCGATTTCAAGCCGAGCCGAAAGCAACGCAGCAAGCGTTGACTTACCACTGCAACTGGTGCCAACGACCGCGATACGCTGCAGCGAGCTGGCAGAATCCATAAGACTGGAGGGCTGCGTGTCAAAATTCCCTCCCTTGTAGGGAGGGATTAGGGGAGGGTTCGAAAGCGTTAAAACAAGTCGTGCAAACGAATCGGGTACTTTCCTAGCTTGCCGCCGTAGTTGCCGGCACCGATCGCCAGCACCCCCTCGCCCGCTGCCGTTTCAATCGCGATCTTCATAGCCGCCGCCACCGCGGCCTGATCCACCCCATCGATCACGATCTCATAAACGCACTGGACTCCATCGACAAGCTCCGAAGCCACACTCTCACGCAGAGTAGGGCAGTAAGCATCGGCGGTCGATGCTTTCAACGCCTTGTATTTGGAACCAACCTTGCTACCACTACGGCAAACGCCGCCCGGAAACGGCATGATAATGCCCGGCTGCTCAGCCAACGTTTCCGAAGTGTGTCGCGCCGCCGCCAATCCGGCCTCATGCGATTCGGCTTGCAAAATGATATTTCCCCCGGCCACGCCTTTGGCGATCCCGGCCGTGGCCTCGATCACGAATTTCCCATCCATGACAGGAATCTTCCAAACTTCTGTCGGAGACTCCCGCCCCTCGGACGCCGGCAATGTATCCTTCTGCTCGAAGCCATCGCCAAAGTAGCGCAAATACTTCCCAAGCGAATACGTTTCCGCGGAACCCGGCATGCCATTGAAACACGCCGTCGTCGGACAGGTCAGAATGCATTGCGCCACACGATGCTGAGCCGCTGCCGTCACAGCCTCCGCGTTGAAGGCGAACAACAACACGGCCGCCGCCGGTCGGCCATCCGGCGATTCACTCTCAGGCAAATGCCGCTCGACACCCGCCTCGGCATCGCAACCGATCACGCTCGTTCCGTAGCCCGTTATGGAACGCAGCGCCGCATCGAGCCAAAAATCGTCGGCCGCCGTAATGATGAGCCGCGCATACCGCGTACCAAAAGCTTCCGCAAACGTATCGATAATTTCAGTATTTTGAATTCGCATCCCGCGATTGTAGGTCAGGCTTTCCAGCCTGACACCCCCTAGCAACAAGACTATTTCACCAGCCGCTCGCAGCTTAGCGTCACCTCAACAGCCCTGCCTCTATACTGCTTCGTCAGGCATTTTGGTTGTCAGCCAACAGAATCTACCCCATCACTCCGACCTCACGACTCGGGATCAAACCCGAATACCCGAAGCTCCTGATCACAGCGACACGCCTTCGCAAGCCGCGCGGCCCATGCAATGGCCTCCTTCCTTGAAGGCAGGTCAAGTACAGCGAACCCACCATTAAGCGGCGGCGCCCACGGGTAGCCTCCCTCAGCGACCGAGCCATCGGCCGAAACAAGAACGGGCGGCACTGCTTCATCAATCCCACCGCCGAAAACGTAAACGCCCGCTTCCGTCGCCTCGCGTATCACGGCATGAGAGTCTCGCCCCACCGCCTCCCACTCACCGTCGGGCACTTTCATCGCGGCACTAGGGAATGAAATGAGATACTTTGCCATGATCTTCTCTAAGAATTTTGTGGTTAGTGATACAGACCATGCCTAAGTGCCTCCAGGCTCGGGCACGGCAGGAATGTTCAACTGGCGATCACCCAAACTCATGCTCTCCAAGTATCGATGATGCCGCGGATGAAGAGTATGCCAAATGGCTTGGGACCAAGTACGAATCCATATCTCTGATATACTTTATCGTAGGGAGGACGTCGTCTTTCAACGGAGGCGAAAATGCTTCGATTATGGCTCGTCTCAGTCGTATTTGCTTGGCTTTGTCTTGTTGCGTGTGCTGCAATACCAACTGGTGCGACGATTCTTGACTCACATACAATCTGCGACCCCTGCCTTGTCGAGAGCGTGGTGGTCTCTCCCAATGGCAAGCAGATCGCCTACGTGAGCCGCGGCGCACTTTGGCTCTGTGACGTCCACTCTGGCCCACCTACAAAGCTCGCCGACCTACCCAACACAGTCTCCGATTTCCTTTCGCGCCCGGAATATGAAGTCGAACGAGAGAAGTATGCCAATTTCGTCTCACATGCTGGCCTAAATCCGCTTGGATCAAGAGTACCTGAACTGACCATACTTCTCAGTCTTCGCTGGACTCCGTCCCAAGACGGAGTGACTTACGCCCTGTGGCACCGGTTGAAGCAGAATTCGATGCTGTCGAGTTATCGCGTGATGCACGCCAGTACCGAGGGGGTGGTGACCCAACTTGCCGATATCCATCGCGATATGGTGCCCTTGCCAGAATACAAGATGACCATTCATGTTGATCGCGAGCGGAGATACATCGTTTTGTCGAACTACGGGACCCCACTGATCTGGGACATCGCGGCAAACAAGCCGCGAGTCACCCCCTTTGATTTTCTTCTGCCATCTACGTCCAGCGACCGCTACTTGGGCGTTGAGATCGACACCAGGCAACTAGTGCTTGCCGCCAAGGATTTTCAAATCATCAAGCGGTTTGACGTTGTCCTCGATCATGACCGCCGCTGCGATTTGTTCTGGTCTCCCGATGAACGCACCGCTGTCTGCCGCAGTTTTCGTAACAGCCAAGAGCCCATATCTGATAAATGCATTTTCTTTAAGTACGACCTGAAATCAGGCAAACGGGATGAGACAAGAATAGGGAGAGAAAGCGACCGATTCTATTTCACGAACTCTAGCAGTGAGGTCGTGCGAGTTGGTCGCGACGCAACACCGCGTGGTGGATACGCAGACGGCAGCAACGGGACATTTATTGAACTAATCCCGCACCAGAAGCCTATCGTTGAGCTACTTCATTTTGTTCGACTACCAAAGCAAACTGACAACTACAAAGAGCACAGTACGTACCCACCGGTAATTGCCAGCAACAATGCTTTGATGTACGCGCTCGCGTTGCCACGCCCCGACAATGAACGCCGTGGCTACCATTTCAATCTGATCGACATAAAGGGTGAGACGTGGCCTTTCCGCCCGATCGACTCGTCACACTACTACACTCCATATCTCCCACTTGTTTTCGCCGACAACGACCAGACAATCGTTGCTCGCGACGGATCGCAACTGTTTTCAGTCTCCGTTGCAGCGATTAAGAACGCAGGACTCGGCACCGATGAATGAGGCAGCTACCCACCAAATAGCAATCGTTGTTCTCTTGCTCTCGGCAGCGGGCAGCTTTGCTGCGGAAAGCCTTCCGACGGGTGCGGTGGTCTTGGACGACAATCTGGGGATGCACAGTTGGCCCTATCCAAGAATTTCCCCAGACGGCCTGTGGGTGGCCTATGTCAGCAATGGGTTTGTGTGCGTCTCCAACACCAAACAACCAAAGCCGCTGAAAATCAAGGAGGTCCCTAACTCTTGGACTTGGCCTCACTTCAAAGTCACCAAATCAGGCCTCTCGAAGGAAGGCGCATATAACGACCTCTCGCCCGGACTCGAACGCGATGACCGCAGAAACCTCCTCGAACAGGTGACGCACACGATTTACGGCCTCAATTGGACTTACGACAGCGCTGGATTCGTATTTGGAGTTCAAAGCTACAGCAAACCCGGAAAAACCAGGATCAGCGAGACCAAATCCAATGACATATATCTCGCGAATACCCGTGGCAACTGCAAGAAAGTGGCTTATGATGTTTCTGCACTGCTGGTACGAAGCCCTGTCGCTGGAATTCTATCCAGAGACCGGCAGTATTTGGTGTCGCATGAGTTTGAATTGGCATATGACACTTACCGGCCTTTAATTTGGGATACAAGAACCAATAAACCAAAAGCGGCTCCCTTTATCTATCTGGTTCCCTCATCGACAAGCGATCGCTGGCTCGGCATCGAAAAGGACACAATGCAACTTGTGGTGGTCGATAGCGAGTTTGAAGTCCTCCAGCGATTCAAAGAGTTCCTACCGGAGAAAACTCATGGCTTTACCATGAAATGGTCGCCCGATGAAAGGTTCGTCATCTGGCGAAATCAAATTGGCTTCGACCACTTCAGCAACTGGGAGGGATTTCGCTTGGACCTCCAAACTGGTGAAAAGAGGCTGATGGATGGCCGGATTATGAACGAGATGTTCGGGTTCACCGGGCATGGTGGCGAATTTTATCGATGTGGGAACCATGCAAAAAAAACTCGCGGTTATGACAAGATGGTCGGATCACATCTTATTGTGGTGCCGGATGGTGACGGCGACGCCGTCGAACTCTGGAAAATGGAGAGCGACAACGAACCCGCGATGGGCTCACTTGTCACCTGGGGAGGCATCACGCCAATTCAGTTGTCTTCTGACGGGGAACTCTTCATTCTCAGCTTGCGCAAGTGGATTAATCAAAAGGACTATTCTTACTTTGAGCTGATCGACCGCAAGGGAAACCGCTGGCATCTGCTAGACGAAAACGGTGAACAACTACTGGCACCGTATCTCATAGTCGGTTTTGCCGA
Organism: uncultured Planctomycetaceae bacterium; assembly: GCA_964618225.1. Taxonomy (GTDB): domain Bacteria; phylum Planctomycetota; class Planctomycetia; order Pirellulales; family Lacipirellulaceae; genus JABDGM01. Next base: position 19,564 of record CAZTWS010000015.1, on the reverse strand, counting down.
CGAGAATCGGTTGCTCGTAGCTTATGACGACAAGCGCATGTTCACCTTTCCCGTCGCAATTGTAAAAACAGCGAATAACAAGGTGAACTAATCGCCTCAACTGCTCTTGGTGAATTCCACCGCTGGGCGTTCGGGAGAATCGCTAGAGCAGGCGGTTGCATCGACTGCTGGCTGTTCCAGAATTACCGTTCGGCGCTGAAGTGATGCCAACCGATGGCCATTCCAGGCAGCCGAATTCGTACTCAAAGTGACGGTAGTTCGATGTTTGCGCAGAGACTCGATCGTGACCAAGAACGAACCGACCCAGCCATGCACACGCAAACTTCCCACCCCGCCGCCTCGATCAACTACGGCTAATCATCCGCCAAAGTGGCCGAAAAAAGCATCTTGAAATCGGCCACCGATTTTATACATTAGTACACTATCAAATAGTGCCACTCAAAGTACGTCCCGCTTGCCGAGCGGGACGAAAGTTCGACCACTACTCCCCCAATTACTAGAGCATTTTTCAGATTCATGTTCCAGACTGGGGTGGCTGGGGCAACGCCCCAGTCTTTGTAATTCTGGGGCGTTGTCCCAGCCACCCGTGAATATGGCGGAACACTAACTGAAATTCGCTCTAAATCCAGTTCCCAAGCCGTCGTCCTGTAACCGAAACGCCCCGCTGGCTTCGCCTGCGCGTTCGATCGGGTTGCGCAACAACATCGCCGCACCAGAAATCAAATCCCAACTGGCCCCACACATGACTCCCACCACCGCCCCAAACCGTTCCCGCTGCCGTCCCATGGATGTCCAAATAACCCAGCGTGGAGTAGGGGGGGAATTGTGCGCATCTACGGCAGTTTCCCGAAGAAAATGCAAATCAATTGTGCGCACCTACGTAGGTCAGGCTTTCCAGCCTGACACAATCCATCCAGCCTCACGTCACAAACCAAACGCCGCAAAGCCCTGAGGTGAACATTCTCCTAGAATTTCGAGATTCGCATCATCCACCACTACCGCAGCGGCATGCATTGGCGTTATTCCCACCCTCGCATTACCTGGATCGACCTCAACAATTCCTTGATCTGATCATGCACATGCTGAGATTGCGAAACAACCAGAAGCCCAGGCTTCAATGGTCGAATCGCGGCATCCCCACCGCCATTTTCCGACCATGTTTTCGTGCTGATGCAACTTATAATCGTATCGATCAACTCGCCCATCGACTTATCCGAAGTGTCGCCAAGCACGGGTCTGACATCGTAAACGCACGTTTGAAGGTCGGCCTCTGCCGCTTCAGGCGTTGTGATGAGAAGGACTTCGTCACGAATAATGAACACGAGCCCCAACCTGTGCAGCAGCAACGCGAGTGCCGATCTCAACGATACATTGTGAATGTTCACCGTGACCGATTCCTCCGGATCGAGCCCCGCTTTTTCAAGGGCTGTATTTTCAACCTGAATCGGAATGCCATATTCTTCTTGCAATAGGTTGACGACTTCTTCCAAGGGGGTGTCTGTGAAATCCAAGCCATTTGGCCGCAGCCGCTCGCGCAACACGGATTCAATTCGCGCCACCGCTGCTTCGTCGCCGTCTCCCACGCAACGGCACACGACACCCTCGGTGGCTGCCGTTTCACGAAATCTTCGTGGATTTGCCGTTGCGGGCAGAGTGCTGTCTTCGGCAATCAAAGACTTCTCATGTTTCAATTTTTTCGATATGGCTGCATCAAGATTACCAAACGGATCATCCGCCAATTTCGATTCGTCCGCCTTCGTTTCGTCGTGCCGCGGAGCCTCGGCGTGCGAGGTCAAGGGATAAAAAAAGATCGCGGCCAACATCAAGCCGCACAGAGAAACCTGCGTACGAACCATCATTCTTGCCCTCCAGAAAAGCGAAAAGTCACCAGCAGTAGCGCTGCTGATGGTAGCCTGTTCGCACGGAAGGAAGCAAATTATTCCAGCACGCCAAAGTCGGCGGAGAGAGTGCGGCCGACTTTGCTAACCCCGCAGCATCACGATGAGCGAAAACACCGCGGCCATCATGGTGGCTGCCAGGGCAATCGCACGCAACACGTCGTTCGAGAACTCGCGGCTTGCCGCGTTCCGCTGGTCGGCCGGAATGGGACGTGCCACCCGACGAATGCTGGGGGCCAACTTCGTACTCATCGCGTTGCCCGTTATTTCCGCGATGACTTCAGAAGCCGGCCGTGCATCGCCCCAGTAACCGGGCAACTCGCGGCTCTCGGCCGGTGGGATCGCTTCTTGAAACACCTCGAGCGCGGGACGAAGGGCCTCGGCCAATCGCCAGCATTCAGCGCACGATTCAAGGTGCGCCTCGACTTGCTCGTCCCACGCTTCCCCCGTCGGAAAAGGGCCGCGTGTGAGGATGATAAAGACTTGATCGCAATCCATCGTCAAGCCTCCATTTTGTCCGCGGTTATGAATGCTGTCTTTTATACACCCTCCGGATTGCCGATTGCCAGTCCAGGTTCAGAAAAGTACCACTTTTCTCACGTCTCAAGCAACTTTACCGCCCGAACATGCCTAGCCCCGCTTTCGCTCGTCTGCCGACATGTCCTGGTTGGCCCATTCTCTCTCTACGAAACGGGCTTACCTCCATTCAGTCATCTTCGCCCAGTTTCTCCAAAGCGGCCAGTACCTGACCGTCGTGACCGTCCACTTTGACCGCTTTCCACACTCGGGCGACTTTGCCGGTGGCATCGATTAAAAACGTGCTCCGCTGGATGCCCATCGACTTCTTGCCGTACATGTTCTTTTCGCGCCACGCTCCATATTTTTCCGCCACCGCATGGTCGGCATCCACGAGTAGCGGGAAGTTGAGCTTGAACTTGTCGCGAAACTTGCCGTGCGATTCCACGCTATCGGCACTGACACCCAAAACAACCGCCCCGAGCTTGACGAACTTGGCTTTCTGGTCGCGGAACGCGCACGCCTCGCGGGTACAACCTGGGGTATCGTCCTTGGGGTAGAAATACAGCACGACCGGTTGGCCTTTCAAATCGCTAAGCCGAACCTTGGTGCCATCATCTGCCGTCAATGTAAATGCGGGGGCCTTTTGGCCCGCCTCGATCCAATCGCCCATGACAATAATCCTGATATTTGCGGGAGAGGAAAATCCAACTTAACACGCGGCCGATTACAGATTCCCCCGCGTGCTTACCCCAAGCAAACCATAGTCCCCAGCACGGTTCCAGCCCTAATTTCCCATCCCCGATGGCTAACCGGTCTTTCAAACGCAGGAGAGAGGGTCGTCATTCGTGTCTGGGGGCGTTAGAATTGGACCACCATTTGCAGTCCTTGGAATCTATATGATGCCAAATCAAGCGGAGCCAACCATCGCCGACGTCGCCACCACTCTCGCCGCTCGCCACGAACGCAGCAAACAATTGGCCCTCGCGGCCGCGCGCACCGCCTACGACAATCGAGGCCAAGATATTGCGGTTCTCGATATGCGGCCTGTAACCACCGAGTTCGATTTCTTCGTACTCATCACGGGCAATAGCCGTCGCCAACTGCACGCCATTAGCGAAGAAATCGACCGTATCCTCGAAGTCGATTTGGGCGACCAACGTATGGGCATCGAAGGCTACAACGAAAGCCGCTGGATCCTGCTCGACTACGGTTCGGTCGTCATCCATATGTTCGATGCCGAGACCCGCGAATACTACGGTCTCGAAGACTTGTGGGGCCAAGCCAAGCAAGTTCCGTTGCCCTGGGCAAACCAAGTCGATGGAGAGAAAGAGAAGAGGAACGAAGGGGCAGAAGAAGCTTAGGTATTCTCTTCGATCGCCCCCGCGATGTGACTACTGGTTCGACTACCGCTTTTCGTAATCTCTCCTGCGCCGCATTGAAATGAACATTCTTGCCACGCTTCGCGATCGGTTTCGCTCCGCGCTCTCATCCCTGGGAATCGCCGAGAGCGAAATGCCCGAACTTCTGGCGATGGTGCTGCCGTGCCAACCAGGCAAACCGGGCGACTACCAAGCCAATGTCGCCATGCCCCTTGGCAAAAAGCTGGGCAAGCCGCCCCGCGACATCGCGGCCGACATCGTCCGCGTGGCGGACCTTTCCGACATGTGCGAACCGGCCAACATCGCGGGCCCCGGGTTCATCAATCTCCGCATCAAAGACTCGTGGATCGCCGAACAGGTCGCTACCGCAACCAGCGATGCGGATCGCATCGCGGTGGCTCGTACCACGCAGCCGCGCACCGTGGTGCTCGATTATTCGTCTCCCAATGTGGCCAAGCCCATGCACGTGGGGCACATCCGGTCTACGGTGATCGGCGATGCGCTTTACCGCGTGCTGAAATTTCTGGGGCACCACGCCATCAGTGATAACCACCTGGGCGATTGGGGCACCCAGTTCGGGATGATCATCTACGGCTACAAGCATTTCGTAGATCGCGACGGCCTCGCAAAACGGCCGGTCGAGGAACTCACACGGCTGTACAAACTCGTGAATTCGCTCGTCGAGTATCATGACACATGCAATGAGAAAATCCCAGCGTTAGAAAAACGCATTGCTGAAGTCGAGCAGCAACTGCCCCAACTTCGCGAAGAAGCCGCCACGGCCGATGCCAAGGTCGCAAAATTAGCTGCTAAAAAAGCGGGACAGGCCGAGACGCAATTAGGCGAATTACGCGGCGAGCTTGCCAGCCTCGACGCAAAGGTCGCGGCCGTCGAAGGCGACCCCAAGTTGCGGCAGTTGGCGATCGAGCATGCTGAAGTGGGACAACTCGTGCTTCGAGAAACAGCGCTACTCCACTCGGGAGATCCGACGAACGTCGAACTCTGGCGACAGTTTCTGCCCGCTTGCCTGCTCGAAATCAACACCGTCTATCAACGACTTGGAATCAGTTTCGATCACACGCTCGGTGAGAGTTTTTACCAGGACCGTTTGCGCGGCGTAGTAAAAAACCTTATCGACCGTGGGTTGGCTACTGAAAGCGACGGCGCGATTTGCGTATTTCTCGATGGTCACGAAGTGCCCATGATCGTGCAAAAGCAGGATGGCGCGTTCCTGTACTCCACGACCGACTTGGCGACGATCCAATATCGGATGGCCGAATGGCATCCCGCAGCGATTCTTTACGTCGTCGATCGCCGCCAGTCGCTTCACTTCACGCAGCTTTTTACCGTCGCACGATTATGGGGCTATCCCGAGGTAGAACTGCAACACATCGAATTCGGAACCGTGCTCGGCGAGGATGGCCGGCCATTCAAAACGCGATCGGGCGCGTCGGTCGGTTTGGCAGGTTTGCTAGACGAAGCAGTCGAACGCGCTTATGCGATCGTTTCGCAAAACGATGACAACCGTGGCGAACCGCTGCTCTCCGAAGAAGACCGGCGGTATGTGGCTGAACGAATCGGCATCGGTGCGATTAAATACGCCGACCTTTCGCATAATCGCACGAGCGACTACGTCTTCAGTTACGACAAAATGCTGGCGATGACCGGCAACACGGCCACCTACATGCAATACAGCTATGCGCGCGTGCGCAGTATCTTCGCAAAAGCGGGCGTAGACGCGACCAGCCTGCGAAGCGCTCTCGCTGACCAGACCGATGCGGTAATCCTAAGCACGCCCCAAGAACGTGGGCTCGCGCTCGCGCTTCTTCAATTCTCGGAATCGCTCGATCGGGTAGCGGCCGACTACCGTCCGAATCACCTCACCGCGTATCTTTACGACCTGGCAACGCAGTACAGCACATTCTTCGAAAACTGCCCGGTACTTCGCGCCGAAAGCGAAGAAATACGCACTAGCCGACTTATCCTTTGTGACCTGACGGCTCGCACGCTCGAACACGGCCTTAATCTGCTGGGAATCGAAGTCGTCGAGCGGATGTAGGCTAATCATCGACTATTTATCAACGTCACTTGGACGCCGATGTAGTTCGTGGCACAATTCCTTTTGGTGGACGAGCTACTTTTCTAACAACTTCGTTGCAAGGACCGGTCATGTCGAACCAAAGAACCGCCCCGCCTATTGCTGCCAAAAATGCAAAGCTTTTGGCGTGGGTCGATGAAATGATCGCCCTCTGCAAGCCAGAACGGGTCGTTTGGTGCGACGGCTCGCAAGAAGAATACGATCGGCTGTGCGAGGAAATGGTTACCTCGGGCACCCTCATTCGATTGAATCAGGAGCTACGACCTGGGTGCTTCCTGGCAAGAAGCCATCCCAGCGACGTGGCCCGCGTCGAAGATCGCACGTTCATCTGCTCGGCGAAACGCGAAGACGCAGGCCCCACTAATAATTGGATGGACCCCCAAGCGATGAAGGAGCTGCTGGGGCAAAAATTCGATGGCTGCATGCGTGGACGCACGATGTACATCGTGCCCTTTAGCATGGGCCCCATCGGTTCGCGCATCGCCCACATCGGTGTGCAAGTCACCGACTCGCCGTATGTTGTCATCAACATGCGCATCATGACACGCATGGGAACCCGTGTGCTGGAGGCCCTCGGAACGGAGGGGGCCTTCGTGCCATGTTTGCACTCCGTCGGTGCGCCACTTGAGCCCGGGCAACAAGATGTCGCCTGGCCATGCAGCACCGACCCGAAAGACAAGTACATCGTTCATTTTCCCGAAGAGCGACTGATTTGGAGTTACGGTTCAGGCTACGGTGGCAACGCGCTGCTTGGCAAAAAATGCCTGGCACTGCGCATCGCCTCGGCCATGGCCCGCGACGAAGGCTGGCTTGCCGAGCACATGTTGATTTCGGGGGTGAAGGATTCACAAGACCGAAAAACATATGTGGCGGCCGCGTTTCCCAGCGCGTGTGGAAAGACCAACTTCGCGATGCTGATTCCGCCTAAGGAATTCGCTGATGAAGGCTGGGAAGTAACCACTGTCGGCGACGACATCGCGTGGATCAAACCAGGCGACGACGGCCGACTCTATGCCATCAATCCGGAAGCTGGATTTTTCGGAGTCGCACCGGGAACGAGCTACAAGTCGAACCCGAACGCGATGGAAACCATCAAATGCAACACGATTTTCACCAACGTGGGGCTTACCGATGACGGCGACGTGTGGTGGGAAGGCATGGACGGCGATCCGCCCGCGCATGTGATTGACTGGCAGGGCAACGACTGGACGCCCGAGAGTAAAACAAAAGCCGCGCATCCGAATAGCCGATTCACAGCGCCGCTTTATCAATGCCCCTCGGTCGACCCCGAGTACGACAACCCCGATGGCGTGCCGATTTCGGCGTTCATCTTCGGCGGACGACGCAGCAATATTGCGCCATTAGTCGTGCAGTCGTTTAACTGGCCGTTTGGTGTATACTCTGCCGCCACGATGGGCTCAGAGACAACTGCCGCGGCTTTCGGCGAGTTGGGCCAGGTGCGGCGCGACCCGTTCGCGATGCTCCCGTTCGTTGGCTACCACATGGGCGATTACTTCGACCACTGGTTCCAGTTCGGTGCCGACTTGAAATTCAAGCCGCGCATTTTTGCCGTGAATTGGTTCCGTCGCGACCGCGAAGGCAAATACGGTTGGCCCGGCTTCGGCGACAACATGCGAATTCTCAAATGGGTCGTCGAGCGCGTGCGTGGCGAAGCGCGGGCCTCGGAGACACCGCTCGGCTGGGTGCCCAAGTATGCCGACATCGATTGGCGCGGCCTCGACTACAGCGAAGAACGTTATCACGACGTGATGCACATAAGCCGCGAAGAGTGGGTTCAAGAAATCGCATCGCACAACGAGCTTTTCTTCAAACTGTTCGATCGCCTGCCGCGCGAAATGCCGACCATCCGCGACCTCCTGCTCGAGAGCTTGTTCCGAACGCCTACCAAGGCGCTTGATTAAGAAATCGGAAGAACAATTTTGAACCACGAAGGTACGAAGATTTAGGAACTCTAACCAAACCGTCTGAGAGAGGGAGACAGTCCCATTTTGCTGCGAAGACTCCGCAAAATCGGGACAGTCCCCGCCGGTTTTGTTAGAGTTCCTAAATAGGATGCGGGATAGTGGATACAGGGGGCAGGGGATTTATTGAATGCCTTGGCCCTGCTCCCCGCATCCACCATCCTGAATCCTCAATCAGTAATTCTTCTTCGTGTCTTTGTGCCTTCGTGGTTCCTTTCCGTCTTAGCGCGTCGTGTGGGTGCGAAAGAAATTTTTTCTTCCGGAAGCTCCGTGCCTGTGTGGTTCATTCCCCAATTGTCAGGGTGCGGCGGCGGCTTCTAATGCCTCGGCTTCGGCTTCTTGCATGAGCCGATTCGGGCTGTTATCGACGAGCAGGTAGCCGCTCCAGAAGAACGGGTGATCGGCAACCGGTTGTTCACCGGTGGCATCGCTACGCTTCAACCGCGGCTCCCGCGGCAAGTCGAGCGGTGTCTCGCGAGTGAGCAAGCACGCGCGTTGCCACGATTCGTTGGCGGGTGTCGTGGGCAGCTCGCGTACGAATTCTCGCACGAGCTCGAAGTTTGCGTTTCCCCCGGTGCGCCAGCGCGTAAGCAGCATGGTACGCGCGCCGTCGCCCATGGCCTTGCATAAATACTGAAAGATTTCATCACCGGCCCGCGAGCGGCGGCTATTTTTTCCCGCAGCCTTGAGACTTTGCTCGGCGGCGGTCGAAAAACCGCTTAACACGATTCGCTCTGGTCCTCCGTACGGCAAGCCAAACCATGCTGCTTGTTGCCCACCACTTCCTTTGCTCGTTGGCAAGCCAGCGAACTCGCTCGTAAGTAGCGATCCCACTTCATCGAAGCTCACCAGCATATCCAGCAGCATAGCAATAAAGCGCGGCGGCTCGGGCAATGGGGACGGCAATCGCACCGGGCCCGCAACCAGCTTGTCCAGTTCGTCGAGCATCGCCACGCTCGGCATCGGATCAACCGCACTTTTCGGAGGCGTTGCCACAATGCCCGTGTGTTGCGGGCGTCGCAACGGTTGCTTGCTACTTACCGCCAACGAAGCGGTCGGTCCGTAGCGCACCAGAAACCGATCGGCCAACACGGCATCCGATTGGGCCGCATCCGGCACAAGGACTTCAAACGGCAAATACCACAGCACCTCATCGGGCACGATGATCAGGCTTTTCGTAGTCGCTAAGTCGATTCTCGAATCGTTGAAAATGGCTGTGAACAAATCGGCGGCGGTCGCCTGCCACTTGTCGTTCCCCAAGTCTGCCAAGGCAAGCTGGCGCGACGCACCATAATTCCCTAGGCCTTGCAATAGCGAAGCAACCGCGGTGCGTAATCGGCGAAGATCTCGCGGTTTCCAAATTACGATGTCGCCTTTGGTAATGACAAACCCGAACAAGTCGTTCGCTACAACATGAAATACGACGAGCGTTTCGTCGTTATCGAGCGATGCCTGCAAATCATCCATGGGCCGTAGCGGAGGAAACTCGATTGAAGTCGCCAGACGCCGCAGTACCAACTGGGCCAGCAATAGCTCACGATCGGCGGTGTTTTTCTCCCAACCTTTGTAAAGCGTGCTGATTGTTTTCACGTCGGCTGCAGGAGCCCCCACGATCGGCTTCGCACGAAGTTGATCCACGGTGGCACGCGCCACATCCGAGAGTTGCCGATAGGCCGGAAACGCCGCCACGATTTGCTGGCGTTGAAGCAACGCCTCGCGTGAAAGCGCCGAGTCAGGCGTTTCCAACAATGTCCGCAGCGCGGCAACGCGCCCGCCCAGCGGCAGTGATGCCAAATAACGGCGACGTTTTGCCAACTCCGCGATCTGCAACGCCAGGGCTGGTTCTTTACGTTCTAACGCTGCCACGAACCAGCGATCAAAGGCGATATCGGCCGGTGTGCTCAACACGGCCATCGAATCGAGGGGCGAGGCAATCCACTCGTTCGCGCTCGGATCGCTTAGCAGCGATTTGAAATAATCCACGGCCACGCGCGGCGACACCAATCGCGTGTCGTACATCGAAGTAAGCCGCGCGATTTGAAAGTTTTTGATGGAGACTCGCGCCTGGCCAGCGAGAGCCTGTAAAAGCAAAGTGTTGCCAGCCTCGATCTTCCCGCCAAGCACTTGAGCGATAGATTGAACATACGAAAGCTGGATCCCGGCAATCGAGCCGCGCATCCCGGCAATCCGGCGGCTGACATCGTTAAGGATAACGGCCGCCGAATCGGGTTGGCCCATCCATAGCAAACTCTCCGCTTGAGCCAGCCGCAACTTCGTGGCCACATGGTGCAAACGATTTGCTTGAGCCCAACCGGCCACGGCATCCAGAGGCGGATACACTCCCACCCCGCCCCCAGCGATCTGGTTGAGCCACCCCATCCATACGCTTTCGGTAAGGATATCGAGGTTCTCATAATAGAACGCGGAGTAACTCGCCTCGGCAAAAAGCTGGGCGGCACGAACGCGGTCGCCTTTCTGCATCGCAATCCGGCCTTGCTCGTAGAAAGCGACCGAGGTGAGCGGGTGATCGAATCGGCCATCGATGAGAATGCCGCGAGCCAGCAGTTTGTCGGCTTCATCGAGATTTCCCAAGCTAGACTGGGCCACCCCGCGAAGAATATCGATCCAAGCTCCCGACCAATGATTAGCGGGCGCTAAATTACCCCGCGCGAGGGTTTCTGAAATCTCGCGGGCAATGGGGTCTTGCGCCGCCAGCGGACCAAGCAATTCACCGCGCCTGCGAATTGCCAGCGCTGTGGCCCGCAGCACTTCCACCACGTTCACTTGCATGAACATTGGCTGCCTTACCACGCCGCCAGACTGAACGGCCTGCCCAGCATTGATATCCCCCAACAACACCTGATAGGTGTCTGAAAATTGCCCGAGAACAAACTGTCGCGCCGGCTTTCCCCAGGTTGGCACACGGCGAGCGCGAGTGATATCGGGCCGCGGCGGCTGCTGAAAACGAACCTGCACCAGCCAATCGGGAAACGCGAGAAATGTTTGACACGCCTGATCGAAGCTGGCCAACGCCTCGTGGTTGCGTCCCTGCTGAAACAACACTTCGCCCAGCAGTGCGTTCGAGCAAATCGAATCGACCCAACGAGTTTGCCCGACTCGGAAGCCGAGTTGCGTTTCGCGGCGTAAGCCGCGCTCGGCACCGCGGTAGTCTCCCGAGTAGATCGCATCCGACGCAAGGAAATACGACGGATTCGGAATCGTGCTTCCCAGTTGGGCGCGCGCGGAGTCGGAAATCGCCAGCCCTAGCACCATGGCTAACGACAAGTAGCGTGCTATCAGGTCCATCGCCAAGCCTCTTCTAGCTAGCGAACCAGTAAGCCGGCAATAGGCCGGTGTACCCTTGTCATTCTACCAAATTGCGCCTTGCTAGCGGCAAATATCCCATTTAGGGCCGCAAACGAGCCCCCTGCTGGCACCCACACGCGATAACTTCCGGCAAATCTTGAAACTCGGCGAAACTTTTCCGGCTGGGCGGACGATAACGGTTGTACGGGTAATGCGTAGAGCGCGGAGCCCAGAGTAGAGCCTCGCCTCACTCTGCACTCCAGGCTTCACCACCCAATGAGTTGTGGAGACAGTACGATGCTCAGTAAAATTCAAAAACGTTCGAGTTGGTTGCCCATGGTCGCGGGATTGCTCGCGCCTGCCATGACAATGTTTACCGGTTGCCAAGTCGAATATGCGGGACAAACGCTCCCCAGCCCGTACTATCTAACCGACGACATCCAATACTACGCGCCCGGTCCTGAATTTAAGCTGGCCCGCGAAGCCGCGGCGATGCAGGAACAAAAAGAAGCCATCGAGAGCGAGCGCCAAGAAGCCATGCGAAGGTAAGACCAGCTTTGCTTAGTTCAAAACACTACCCGGCTTTCCTGGCCGGGTTTTTCATTATTACGCCGACACGCTTTTGCCATCCGACTCTATCGGGGCTTTCGACCAACGATTCTTGGCCCACCGCGTGAGTCGTACCGTTTGAGAACGCCAGTTATCGAGCGGCGTGTAGGTGAGCCGGTACGTTGATTCCGTGCGAGTCCGCAGACGCCGCTTATGTTCGCGCTCCCCCGGTCCTAAATCAATCGTCTTATCTCCCCTACGACAGCTATCGTCGATCGCTTGCATTACGAGCGCGGTACCCACGCCGCTTAACGATCCATCGAACCCGGTTCGCAGAGCGTACACATTACCGCGACAATGATAGCTGTATAGAAACGCCGCAGGGCAGCCGTCTACCTTGAGCAGGCTAATATCAGACATCCCCAATCGCGAAGCGGCGGCATGGGCTTCGCGAAAATATCCGCGAACACGACCGTGTGTCAACGTATTCCCATGAGCAATCTCGGATTGCCAACTCATGTCGGCCACTTGTTCGCACATTTCATACAGTTCCCAGTGGGGATCGCCATCGCCCTCCGCAGCCGAGGCCGGCCGATGACGAACAAACTCGACGCGTCCCGTGGAAAAATAATCGCGATCGAGGCGGCGATGATGGCGGCGGAACGAACGCGACTTCCGCGCTAGAAATTCGTCGAACGAGTTGGGCAGTTCCACGATCGACGTCCATTGATGCGGGCTTTTATTGCTCAACATGCCCGCGATGCGTAGCCCACGTGCCGTTTTTCCCCCCTCCGATCCGTCCGCATGCACCCAGCGCAGGTCGATCATGTCCCAATCGCGCGGCGTGCGTCGAAGGTGCTGCATGGCGGCCATCATCGTGGCCGACGGGTTTGGGCCAACCGGGCCGTACCAGGTGCCCCAATTGTCGAGCGGGTAAGTAAGAACGCGAACTTCGCTGAAGCGATGCCGTTCTCGACGAACGCACAATGGCAGAATGCCAAGTGGTTTCCCCGCGGCATACGGAATAAGAACACGCAACTTATGGTCGTGGCCAAAGTGCCGCCATGCGGTTTCCAACCAGTCGAACGTCAAAAAGAAAGTCGCGTTTGGCGTGGCTGCGAACATCGAGTTCCACAGCATGCGACAGGTAGCCAACTCTTCGAGGTCGTTGATTTCGACAACTTTGGCCATGGTCGTTCAACAGAGCAGGGGGGACGCGACTGGTGATGTTGTTCTACCTAGCAAGCACCGTGCCGACGACTGGAATGGCGGTTTTTCTCCGATATTGCCACGGTGCCGTCAGATTGACGTTGTAAAACGGCCACGTTCACCGCAACAAACCGTCAACATGTGGGTCAAATGCAACATTTTTCGCGACTGTAAACTCGATAAAACACGCTGTAACTACCTTGCTGGTGCTGCCGACAAGCTACACCCGCTGCCGCTAGACCAGTTATCAAATTCGTAGTACCGGCCCTTGATGAGGTGGCTGGTACATCAACTTGAAAAAGTGCGCTAGAATAGGCCGGATGAACACGCGAGACGATCAACTCCAGACAACGATCCGGTCCCTCGTGCCACGGATTCATGAGAGTGGCCGATCGTTCGCGATGGGGCTCACCGGTGGAGGCAGCGGGGCTATTGCCGCTCTTTTGCAAACTCCCGCCGCGTCGGCAAGTGTGCTGGAAGTTAACGTCCCCTATTCGCCAACGGCGCTGCAACAATGGCTGGGTGGTTCTGTCGATCAATACTGCAACGAACGCACCGCACGAGCCATGGCCATGCGGGCATTCATGCGGTCTCGCTCATTAAGCGACGCGGATGTTCAATCGCTACGGGGCATCGGCGTAACAGCAAGCCTGGCCACGAATCGACCTAAACACGGTGAACATCGCATCCACATGGCGTGGCAATCCGCATCGAAGACGGTGGTTACATCGTGTACGTTTCCCACGGTTCACGACGCACGAGCACCTGAAGAACTACTTTCGACTCGATTGATCCTGGCCATAATCGCCGAGGCTTGCGACGTAGCGGCGGCTTCCGAAATATGGCCCGCATCCCCGCGGGTTATTAGAAATGAACAGCAAGCTCGAACCGAGTGGTCGCAACTTTTACTTGGCCAGCGCGACTACGTTGCCATTAATTCAGCAACTGAAGTCGATTCCAAGAATATGCCCCGCGTGCTTTTTCCGGGCGCATTCAACCCGTTGCATTGGGGCCACGAAAAAATGGCGGCGATCGCCGAGCAGCATTGCCATCTGCCCGCTACGTTTGAACTCTCCATTACGAATGTCGATAAACCGCCGCTCGACTTTATCGAAATTGCAAGCCGACTCAATGGCTTGAGAAACAAGCCCCTTCTTCTAACCCACGCTCCTACGTTTGTAGAAAAAGCACGGCTTGCTCCAGGTTGCACCTTCGTGGTGGGCGTCGATACGATCGGTCGGATCGGTGACCCCGTATATTATCAAAATGATTTATCGAAGCGCGATGCCGCGATCGAAGAATTGCGCCACTTGGGCTGTCGCTTTCTAGCCTTCGGTCGGCGTGCCAACGACCAGTTTGCGAACCTGACCTCATTCGACATCCCGCCCTCGCTTCGCGCGCTCTGCGATGAAGTGCCAGAAAGTGAATTTGACGCCAACATCAGCTCCACCCAACTACGCCAAACGTAGCCATCTCCCACTCTTAGTGGCTGACTCAAGAAATAACTCCGTCAGAGGGGATTCACCACAGAGACGCAGAGGGCACGGAGAAGATTAGGATTTAGGATGGCGGATGCGGGGAGCAAGGCCAAGGCATTCAGTAGATCCCCTCCACCCTGTATCCACTATTCCGCATCCTGCAAAACCTCCGCGTCTCCGTAGTTATTCTGGAAATCGGAATGTTATTATTGGGGCGTTCCTTATGTAGGGCGTGTTTTGAAATTTGGCGATCACTTTCTATACCAGTGCTTGTTGGTTTAGCCACGTTAGTCGGAGTGTCTTCGTTTTCCACGGGGCCGAGGACGGCCCGGCTCGCTGGGACACACGAGGACTATCGTTGCACAGATGTTCGTGAAACGTCTCTCTGATTGACGCTGCCAAAAAACATCCGCCATAATGAGCCACCGTTCTGAATCGAACATTCCATCTCATTACCTACACTTATGCGCACGAGCGCTTGCCCCATAACTAGCCGCCATGAGCGACCAAGACCGAGTCACCGCGAAGATTGAATCCGCACACAAGCCTTACTACGTCGGCATCGACGTCGGCGGCACCAACATCAAATTCGGCCTCGTCGACGACCAGGGCCAGACACTGGCCTACCACACCACGCCGACCGAACAAGACCGCGGCGCGGAAGACGCTTGCCTACGCATCGGAAATGTGGTGCAAAAGCTTGTCGAGGATGCTGGCGCGAGCATGAGCGACGTCGCCCAGGCCGGCCTGGCCACACCGGGACCCATGGACATTGCGGTCGGCATGATTCTTCGCCCCGGCAACCTGCCCGGTTGGTGGGACTTCCCCATCCGCGACCGCGTAAGCCATCACACGGGCCTCCCTGTCACGTTCGCCAACGACGCCAACGCGGCCGCTTACGGCGAATTCTGGTGCGGGGCCGGTGCTCAGTACCATAGCCTCGTTTTTTTGACTCTCGGCACCGGCGTTGGTGGCGGCATCATCGTCGGCGACACGCTGATCGAAGGTGAACACAGTTGCGGCAGTGAATGCGGACACATTCTAATCAACCCGGCCGATGATGCCCCGATGGACTCGCTCGGCAAGCGCGGCTCGCTGGAAAGCTATACGAACGCCTCGGCAGTGGTCGATCGGGCTCATGCCGCGTTAGGAAGCCTCGGCGTGACATCGTTAGCCAAACGGCGCGCGGCGGGCGAAGAGATCACCCCGCGCATGATTGCGGAAGAAGCCGAACGCGGCGACGAAGTAGCTCGCCACGTCATCATGGAAACCGCCTACTGGCTTGGCATTGGTATCGTAACTTTCATCCACACGATCGACCCCGACGCGGTGCTGCTCGGCGGTGCCATGACGTTCGGCGGCGACGACAGCCCGGTTGGCCGCGAATTTATCCAAACCATTCGCGACGTCGTGCGGCCACGAATCCTCGAACCGCTGCGCGACACGGTAAAAATTGAATTCGCCTCCCTCGGCGGTGACGCCGGCTACCTCGGCTCCGCTGGCTTGGCGCGCCTTGAGCATCAGAAAAAACGATAGGAGAATGGCCGCGAAAAGGCACAAAAACTTATCAAGAGGTCTTGAGGTGATTTTGTCCGCAGATGACGCAGATGTGCGCAGATCAGCTGCGGAAGAAAAGTATTTAACTTGCATTGGCTAGCGTGTCTTTTCGTGCCTCTTTGTGGCCAATTCAAAATCGCCTGGTAAACCATCATGACGCTCCCCCGAGCAACTCGCTGGCAACTGCGAACACGATCGCTGGGGTTCCCTGCGCATCCGCTCATTATGGGCATCGTCAATGTAACGCCCGATAGTTTTTCCGACGGCGGGCTTCACTTCAACACACAGGCGGCCGTGGATCATGCGCTAAAACTCGTTGACGATGGTGCCGACATTCTCGACATCGGCGGCGAAAGCACGCGCCCCTATTCCGACGTGGTAGCGGCAGACGAAGAACTGCAACGTGTGATGCCAGTCATCGAACGCCTTGTCGCGGTTACGAACGTTCCAATTTCGATTGATACCAGCAAAGCGGTTGTGGCTCGCGCCGCCGTCAACGCGGGGGCTGAGATCATCAACGATGTGACCGGCCTCGAAGGTGATTTAGAAATGGTGCAAACCGCGCTCGAAACGCGCGCGGGCGTGTGTGCCATGCACATGCAAGGCACGCCGCAAACCATGCAGGATGACCCTCGCTACGACAACGTCGTGGCTGACATTCTGGAATACCTGCGGCAACGCCGCGATGCGCTCCTTGCCGCTGGAATCGCGCCGGAACGAATTTGCCTCGATCCCGGTATCGGGTTCGGAAAAACTCACGAGCACAACATCACGCTTATGGCAAACTGCCGAACCTTTCATTCGCTCGGGTGTCCGCTCCTGGTCGGGCATTCGCGGAAAGGTTTTTTAGGTAAACTGATCGGCAGTAAAGAAGTCGACCGAACGGCCGCCACCCTGGGTGCCTCGCTTGCTTTGGCGGTGCAAGGCGTGCAAATCATCCGCGTCCACGACGTTCGCCCCACGCGCGAAGCACTAACCACCTTCGCAGCCTGCGGCGGCTTGTAGCCGTCTCGCTCCGCGCCATGGATGGCCGCCATAACGAGCGATTTTTGCCTGCTTTCCTCGGCAAACCACGCCCCTTTCCGCAAATAGCCAACATTGACCCAACTCCGTAATTTGACGATACTTAGTGGGTTCTGCTCGAATAGAAAGGCGCTTGAAATGGCAGTCGCTACGGAAGTGAATCTCGATCGTTATTGCACCGATGTGGCGACGCGCGCGAAAAGTGCATCAGCCCAATTAGCCGTCACCAAAACGGCAACCAAAAACGCCTGGCTGCGCCGTTCGGCAGAGCTACTGCGCGAACGCGGTCGTCAAATCGAGGAAGCCAACGCCCTCGACCTGGCAGCCGCCCCCGGCTACGGCCTCACCGATGCCGCGATCGACCGCCTGCGACTCACGCCGAAACGAATCGAGGAAATCGCGGCCGGTTTGGAACAAGTGGCCGAGTTGACTGACCCCATCGGCGAAGTGCTGCGCACCACGAACCGGCCAAACGGATTGCAAATCGACAAAATCCGCGTGCCGCTCGGGGTCGTGTTCTTCATTTACGAATCGCGACCGAATGTGACGGCCGATGCGGCCGCCATTTGTGTGAAATCCGGCAACGCCGTCATTCTGCGCGGCGGCAAGGAGGCAATCTATTCCAGTCAGGCCATTGTGGAGCTTCTGCATGAAGCGGCCGAGGAAGTCGGGCTTCCCAAAGATTCGGTGCAATTTGTCAACACGACTGACCGCGAAGCCGTAGGCAAATTCCTAGCGATGGCCGATTACATCGACCTCACCATTCCGCGCGGAGGCGAGGGACTAATTCGGCGCGTCGCGGCTGAAGCACGCATGCCGGTCATCAAGCATTTCAACGGCAACTGCCATGTGTATATCGATTCAGCAGCCAACCTGAAGATGGCCGAGGAGATTCTGATCAACAGCAAGTGCCACCGCATGGGGGTTTGCAACGCGGCCGAATCGCTGCTCGTCCACGCCGATGTAGCAGGTGAATTTCTACCGAAAATCGCCCAGGCGCTGACCAAACAACAAGTCGAAATTCGCGGCGACGACCGCACCTGCGAATTGGTGACGGGTGCCAAGTCCGCCAGCGAGGACGATTACGCGGCCGAATTCTTAGGCCCGATCATCTCCTCGCGAGTTGTAAGCTCGCTCGACGAAGCCATCGAACACATCAACCGTTACGGCTCGAAGCATACCGACGCGATCATCACAAGCGATGAAAACGCCGCCCGCGAATTCGCTGGGCGTGTCGATAGCTCGGCCGTCATGATCAATGCCAGTACACGATTCAACGACGGTGGCCAGTTCGGGCTCGGCGCGGAAATCGGCATCAGCACCGATAAATTCCATGCCCGTGGCCCCTGCGGCTTAGAAGAATTGACCAGTTACAAATACATCGTCCACGGAAAAGGACAAATCAGGGAATAGAGGTGAGAGGTCAGAGGCCAGTGTAACTGTAGATGACTGAACTCTATTTTCTGACCTCTGCCCTCTGACTTCTAACCTCTCACACGCAAGGAATGCACGATGAGCGGCGACGTTCTTAGCCAAGCCGAAGTCGAAAGCCTGTTAAGCGCCATGAGCGGCCGCTCTGTTGAGCCCACGGTTGATTCAGGCCGTGGCCGCACTCGCCACCGCGAAAAGGTTTCGCCCTACGACTTCAAGCGTCCCGAGCGCGTCGGCAAAGAGCAAATGCGCTCGCTGCAAACGATGCACGAGGCGTTCGGACGCAATTTCGGCGCGGCCCTATCAGCCCTGCTGCGCACGATTGTCGAACTCAAGCTCACCAGCGTCGATCAACTCACCTACAGCGAGTTCGTATTCAGCCTCGAGAACCCGACCTGCTTCAACCTCATCAACGCCAAGCCGCTCGAGGGGCAGTTGATTCTCGACATCAACCTGTCGTTACTGTTCCCAATCATCGATCGCCTTTTGGGCGGCGGCAACGACCCCTCTCCGCCGGCTCGCCGGCCGCTCACCGAAATCGAGCAACGCCTCGTGTCGCGCATTACCGACTTGTTCTGCCGCGAAATGAAACACGCTTGGGAAAATGTGATCGAGCTCGATCTTTCGATCGATCGCGTCGAAAGCAATCCGCAGCTCGTGCAAATCGTACCGCCGAACGAAGTGGTCGTGCTGATCAGCTTCGAGCTCACGCTCGGTGATGCCCGCGGCATGATGAACCTGTGCATCCCGTTCAATTCGATCGAGCGTATCGCGAACCGGCTATCGTCGAATAGCTGGGTCAGCTACGGCACCAAGAAAGCATCGCCCGAGAATATTCAACGCATCAGCAGCCAACTCAACGGTGCCATGGTCGATGTGGTGGTCGAGCTTGCCGATACGAACATCTCGACCGCCGACCTTATCGGCCTGCGTGTGGGCGATATCATCGCCACGGAGAAAGACGTCGATAAACCGCTCATCGTTTCCGTCGAAGGCCGCCCCAAGTTCCACGCCCAGCCCGGCGCGTTCAAAGGCCGAAAAGCAATTCAAGTAACGGGCACGATCGACGACTGATCTGCTAATTATTTTGTCCGCAGATGACGCAGATATGCGCAGATGATTTAGGAACTCTAAC